>VFZX01000071.1 GCA_016871015.1 Acidobacteriota bacterium
TGGCCTGCGCACTTACCGCGTCATGGAACTCTCGCTTTATCACAACCTTGGCTGCCTACCCGAGCCGCCAGCTACCCACAGATTTTGCTGAGGAGGCGAAATTCGTAGGCGCTTCCGTGGAAGTCCTTCGTGCCGGACTTCATCTGGAACGAGATCACGCCACCCGACGTGCGTCCGTACTCCGCCGAGTAGGCATTGGCGAGGACCTTGAACTCCTGGATCGATTCAATGGATCCGATGCGCTCGCCAATGCCGCCGATGTGGGTTGTGGACGCTCCGTCCACCACGTAGGCGTTGCTGCCCTTGCGGCTGCCGTTGAGGCTCAAGCCGTCGGCATAGTCGAGACTGCTCGGGTCGTCTCCGGCGGCCGAGACTCCGGGGCTGAGCACCAACAGCGAATACGGAGCGCGTCCGTTGAGCGGCATGTTGATGATGTCCTTCGAGGTGATCGTCTCGCTTTGCTCAGCCGACTCGTACTGCATCGGCGTGACCGCGGCCTGGACTTCAACCGACTGCTGGACATCGCCGACTTCCACCTGGACATCCTGACGGGCACGCATGGCGGCTTCGAGCCTGATGTTGCGCACGGTCTTGCGCTTGAATCCGGGCGCCTGCACATCGAGCGAATAGGTAGCGGGCGGAAGATTGGCCACGAGGTAGATCCCTTCCGCGTTGGTTGTGGCGCGGACGGTGAGTCCGGTGGCGGCACTGGTGGCGGCCACCTGCGCGTTGCCAACGGCAGCGCCGGATGGATCACTGATGATTCCGGTCAGCGTGGCGAGGTTTGACTGGGCGGCGCACCACGAGGAGAGCACGAGAGCAGCGGCAGCGAGACGGGGGGACATGGCAACTCCTACAGACTGAGATCCCGATAGGAGCGATTCTACCAGTCCGTTGCGGCTACTTCTTGGGCGGCTTCGGCGGGCTGATCATGATGTGCGCGCCCGCAGTGCCGGGATACATGATCCACGGTTCGTTTCCGGACTTTGTCGTGAGTCCGATGGATTCCGGCGTCGCGTAAGGCGTGTAGACGACCCAGCGGAGATAGGAGTCCACGATGGTGCCGGTGGATGCGTCGAAGCTCTCGCCGGTCATCACGTAAAGCATGCGCGGCTCGCGCGGCATCTTGACTTTGCCGTCGTCGACTTCCTTCCAGCGCTGCTTGTGGCGGTCCTGGCCCTTGGATCCTTCCTCGTTCAGCTCACGGCCGCGGGCCATGAAGGGCTCGAGATCCTTGTGGTAGCAGGCAACTTCGATCCTGGCGATTCTCGGGTTGTCGGCGAGGCAGATGAGCTCATTCTTGCCCGGGCGGAGCGTGACCACTTTGCCCGCGGGGGAGTATCCGAGAACGGCTACGCCATCGCGGCGGTCTTTCGGCGCGGCCTGAATCGCGGCGGCGATCTGGTCGGCGGCGGGTGGGACGTCAGCGGCACTGAGCAGTCCGCTGATGGCGCAAAGAATGGCTGAAGTGTGGATGCGCATATCGGTGCTGATTATACCAGGATGGTCGCGTTGACCGGGTTTCCATTCGCGTGATAGGTTCAAGAATCGGTCCAAGATGCCAATGACCAAGCCGTTTACGGGGATCCTGCCCGCGATGCAATTGCCGTATCGCGATGATTTTTCGATTGACGAAGAGGAGTTGCGGCGGTTTGCGCGCTGGCTCGCCCGGCATCGCGGAATCGGCGGCCTGGTAACGAACGGGCACACCGGCGAGGTGTTCGCGTTGAGCAGCCGCGAACGTGCCGAGGTGACACGGATCGCTGCGTCGGAAGTGCGCGGGATGGGAGTCCCGGTGGTGTCCGGAATCTGCTGCGAGGGAGTGGCCGAGGCGGTGGAACACGCCCAGATGGCGCAAGAGGCCGGCGCACAGGGTTTGCTGGTCATGCCCCCGCATTACTGGCTCCGCTTCGGGATGCAGCCGCAGCACGTCATCGACCACTTCACGGCGATCGCCCGGGCGGTGGACATCAATCTGATCGTGCACATCTATCCGGCGTGGACCAAGGCGGCCTATTCGTCTGAGCTGCTGGCGGAGCTCGCGCGGATCCCCGGCGTGACGACGATGAAGATCGGGACGCGGGAGATGTCGAAGTACGACCGGGACCTGGCCGCGGTCCGGGCGGCGAATCCGCGGGTCACGATGCTTACGTGCCACGATGAGTACCTGCTCACGTCGATGGTCCAGGGCGTCGACGGCGCGCTGGTGGGATTCGCGTCGTTCATTCCGGAGCTGATTGTCGAGTTGTACGATGCCGTGTGCGATGGCGACTTGAAGCGGGCGCAACGCATCCAGGCCCGCATCAATCCGCTGAAGGAAGTAGTCTACGCAAGTGGAGAGCCGAGTGGCGACGCGCATGCCCGCATGAAGACGGCAATGATGCTGGCCGGGCGCCTCCGCTCGAATTTGACGCGGCCTCCTGTTGCGCCGCCGTCCGGTGCGATGCTCGAACGGATCCGGCGCGCGGTGGCCGAGGCCGCGCTAGCGCCGGTGGAAGAGCTCGTCGCAGCGTGAACCGGCGTTTATTTGTCCCAGCCGCGGCCGCGGGAGCCGGCGCGTTCGCATGGTCGGCGTGGAATGCGCCGCCGCACCAGTCGCTGGTGATCGCAGCCATGCCTCCGGGCAGTTCCTGGTACGTGTTCGCCGCGACGCTGGCCCAGTTGCTCGAAGCGCAATTGCCGGGACATTCGATCGAGATCTTCGCGCGCGGAGGAGGCACCGGAAATCCGGCGCTGGTGGAACGGGGCAAAGCGGCGATCGGACTCGGGCAGGTTGCGGCCGCCGTATGGGCGTGGGAGGGTTTGCAGCTTGCGTTCAACGGAGTCCGGCACCGGCGGATCCGGGCGCTGGCGGGCGGACTCAACTCGGTATGGATGACGGTGGCCGCGCGCGAGGACTACATCGAACGCAGCGGGCATGATTCGCTCGAGAAGATGCTGCGCTCGTCTCCAGGTCCGCGGATCATCATGAAGCCGCCTGGAAGCATGGTGCCCGTGGCTTTCGACATGATCCTGCAGCATTACGGATTGTCGCGGCAAACTGTGCTGGCCAATGGCGGTGCGATCATCCAGGTGGCGGTCAACCAGATTCCGGAAATGCTCAGCGATGGCCGCGCGGATCTGTATTTCGAGTCCGCCGTCAAGGGCCATCCGGCGCTGACCGAGGCCGCGACCACGTCGAAGCTGCGGTTCCTCGACTTCGATCAAGGGCTGCTGAGCCACCTGGCGCGCCAGGGCATGACGCCGCGTCCGCTGCCCGCGTGGTTCAAGGGACAGACCGGTCCGGCGGCGGCGGCCGACTGCGGAACCGTCCTGATTGCGCGGGACGATCTGCCGGAGGATCTCGCGTATCTCATCACGCGGACGCTTTGTGAAAAGCGCGCCGTGATGGTGCAGGCGCACAAGGCTTGGGCGGACTTCAATCCGCAAACGTGCCACCGGATCGAGGCGACTGGCGTGCCGTTGCATCCAGGAGCCGCGCGGTACTTCAGGGAGCGCCAGTGGCGCTGATCCTCAGCATCGCCTGGTGCGTGTTCCAGTTCGCGATTATAGTGTGGCCGCAGCAGCCGATGGTCTCGCGTCCGGTGCACCTTGTGTTTGCGCTGTCGCTGCTGTTCCTCACAACAACGGGTCCGGCGTGGTTGAACCCGGTGTTGGCCGCGCTGTCGTGCGCGTTGGGTGGATATTTTCTAGTCCACGCGGACCGGCTGGCGGGGAGGGTCGAGGCAGTGGATCCCATCCTGGCGGTGGACCTGCTGGCGGGCGCAGTGCTGCTGTTGCTGCTGCTGGAGGGTGTCCGCCGTTGCGTCGGATGGCCGCTGCTGGGCCTGCTGCTATTCACCCTGTTCTACAATTTCGCGGGACCCTGGTTTCCCGGCTGGGCGCGGTTCAGCGGATTCGGCTTCGAAGACACGATCGAAATCATGACGATGACCACGAACGGCGTGCTCGGCGTGACCACCGAGACGTCGGTGCAATTCGTGTTCTACTTCCTGGTGTTTGGTTCGGCATATGCGGCTATCGGCGGTGGACGCCTGTTCATTGATGTCGGACTCAAGACGGCGGGACGGCAGCAGGGCGGAGCGGCGAAGGCGGCGGTCGTGTCGAGCAGCCTGATGGGAACGATCAGCGGGAGCGCGGTGGCGAACGTGGTCTCGGTCGGAGTGTTCACGATTCCGTTGATGCGCCGCGCCGGATATTCCGCCGTACAGGCCGCGGCCATCGAGGCTCTCGCGTCAACGGGCGGACAACTGATGCCGCCGGTGATGGGGGTCGCCGCTTTCGTCATGGCCGAGATGCTGCAGATGGACTATGGGCGGATCGCGATGGCGGCGGTCATTCCGGCGGTCGCGTTCTATTTCGCGCTGTTCGTGATCGTGGACCTGGGCGCGCGCAAGAGCGGCATCGGGACTCTGGATCCATCGCAGGCCGCGCCGGAGCGGCCGATCCTGCCGAGGTTGTATCTGCTGCTGCCTCCGGTGCTGCTGGTGGCGATGCTGGCGACAGGAAGATCGGCGACCGTGTCCGTGGTGGCGGCTATCCTCGCGTGCGTGGCCACCGCGTATTTGAAACGCGAGAGCTGGCTGGGCTGGCGGGATTGGCTGGGAGTAGTCGAGGAAGTTGCACGGCAGGCGGCGCAGGTGGCGGTTCCGATCGCGGCGATCGGTATCATCGTGGCGGTAGCAGTGCAGTCCAATCTCGCGCTGCGGTTTTCGTCCAGGCTGATTGAGGGGGGCGCGGCAAGCGTCCATGCGGCGCTCCTGCTCACGATTCTTGGATGCATCGTGATGGGGATGGGGCTGCCCACCGTGGCGGCCTACATTATCGGCGCGATTCTGTTTGTCCCGCCGCTGATCAAGCTCGGGTTGACGCCGTTGTGCGCGCACTTTTTCGTCATGTACTACTGTGTGCTGTCGATGATCACGCCTCCAGTCGCGCTGGCGTCCTTCGCCGCCGCGGGACTCGCCAAGGCGGGAGTGATGGAGACGGGATGGCATGCGTTCCGCTTGAGCCTGGTGCTGTTCCTGGTGGCATTCGCGTTTGCGTTTGATCCGCTGCTGCTTGGCCAGGGCCCGCTGCCAAGTGTGCTGGCGGCGTTCGTGGGGTTGTTGGTGGGGACAGGGGCCTGGGCGGTGTCGCTGACGGGCTACATGAACGGCGGTCTGACTTGGATCGAGCGCGGATTGTACGGCGCGGCGGCGGTTGCGAGTATCGTGTGGCCGACTCTGACTCCGGGGTGGATGGCGGCGTTGGCGGCGGCCGCGGCCCTGTGTGCATGGAACGCAGTGGTGAAGCCGCGTCTGTCAAGATAGGTTCGTTTATCTCTCAGAAAACCGATAGGAGTAGAGGTCGGCGTCGCGAAGCTCAAAACGAAGGCGAATGGGCTTGCCGGCGAGCGAACTCACATCAGGCGACTTCCACTCGACCACCTGATCGAGCGCATCGCCGTACAGTTCCGCGTTCTCAGCCAGCGTGAAGCCCGGAATCGGGCGCCCGTTCGCATCCTGGATCTCGACCCGGACGCTGCCCGCCGCCGATGTCGAATAGTTCAGCGCGAGGCGGCGCCCCTCGAAGACGATCGGCTTGGTGAGCAGTTCGCCACCACCGAGCGGCGCGTTCACCGAAACGAATCCGTCCACCCGAATCGTGTACCGGCGGATGTAGGCGGTGCGTTCTTGCATTGTGCTTTCGGTGACGTACATCGAGATCTCGGGCGGCGCGTCGGCGAGGTGCGAGGCCGTTTCGACGAGCCCCCAATTCTGATACATGTCGCCGTAGAACCACGTGTCTGACTTGCGAAGGCCAGGACGCAGGAACGACTCGGGCCATACCTCAAAGGCGCGAGCATCGCGGCTCGACATGAACATGCCGTCGGTGACCGCTGTGCCTTCACGCCGCGACTTGGCTCCGCGGACGCGTCGATACTCGAGCCGGGGAAGATACTCGGCGGCCTTGGTCCATCCGCGATCGATGTAACGGGTGGGAAAGCCGAGAAACAGGTGCGGAGCGCGATAGTAGGGAATCACCTGGTTGGTGTAGAGTTCGCTCACCCGGCCGGGTGCGTAATCGAGGAAGACGGGCTCAGTCCAGTTGACGAAATCCTTTGAAACGCCCGTACGGATGTCGCGGCCGTCGCGCGCGTCGCGATGATACTCGCGGTACTCGCCGCGGACGGTGTCCCAGAACGCCAGGTTCTGCGAATCGAACTTGCCGAGCGTGATGACGGGTTTGCCGGTGATCTGCGACCAGTGAATCGCATCCGGGGAGCGAAACACGTACAGCCCTTTCCCCGCGGGAGTGTCGCCGTATCCGATCGCCTTGTACCGCGCGTTGGCTTCGGCGGCGGGATTGGCGTCCCGGAACGGAGTGAAGTTGTGGCGGCCTGTTCCGTCCCAGACTATATTGTTCTGCTTGGATCCGTTGAACTCGAACAGGCCAAGGTTCGGGCGGGTCCAGGAAACGCCATCTTTGCTCTCGGCGTAGCAGGTGACCTCGCGGTGCGAGTCTTTGTAGCCCTCCGTCGAATAGACGACATCGGCGCCGCGATAGTACATCCGGTAGACGCCGCCATCCTTGAAGACCGTTATGTAATTGACCGCGTTGCCTTCCCAGGGCTTGTCCATGGTAAGCGACACTTCGCGGGGGACAGGCTGCTGGAGCTGCCTCCTTGCGCCGCCGCTGGTGCGCTCAATGAGTTGGCTATCGGCGAATAGTTCGAGTCGTGTGCCGACCGCGACGGGCTCGGCGGCGAGCATTGGCAGCGACGAAATCAGAAAAACGGTAAGCTTCATCGAATTGCCATTTTATACAGGACTGGGCACTCAGCGGAGTTCGACGGGCATGTAGCCGCGGTTCACCCGGCCTGGTGGCCGGTGGTGTAGCGGCGGATTGAACGGGCGCGGCCCGAGCTCTCGTCCACATCCACGATCACCGAGTGCAGCTCCACACGCCCGCGGGCGGCTTCCATCTTCACTGGCATCGATGTCATGAACTTGCGGATGATCGGAGCCTTCTCGACGCCGATCACCGAATCGTACGGTCCCGTCATGCCCACGTCGGTCTGGTACGCGGTGCCGTGGGCAAGGATCCGGGTGTCGGCCGTGGGGACGTGCGTGTGCGTGCCGACCACAGCCGACACGCGGCCATCGAGATACCAACCCATCGCGATCTTCTCGCTCGTAACCTCGGCGTGGAAATCGACGAAACGAACCTTCACCGCCGGATCGAGCGCGGCCAGGATGGTGTCGGCCTCGCGGAACGGACAATCGGACACCGGCATATAAGTGCGCCCCTGCAGGTTGATCACCGCGCACCGCACGCCGTTCCGCGCCGTAACCACTTGGACGCCGCGGCCGGGAGATCCCCCCGGATAATTCGCCGGGCGCAGCAGAAGCGGCTGCCGGTCGAGGTAGTCGTAGATCTCGCGCTTGTCCCAGATATGATTGCCGGAGGTGAGCACATCCACGCCCAGCGCCAGGATGTCGTCGGCGATCTGTGGAGTGACACCGAACCCGCCCGCCGCGTTCTCGACGTTGGCAATGGCGAGATCAATATGCTCTTCGTCCACGATGCGGCGGAAACGCTCCGCCAGGACTCCGCGGCCCGCCGAGGCGAAGATGTCCCCGATGAAGAGCAGGTTCACCGGCTCAGACGCCCTTCAGACATTCCGCGATTTCCTTCTCGGGGATCAGACCTTCTTTGATGAGCTTCCACCAGGGCTCGGTAATGTCGACCGTGGTCGCGCCACCGCCGGAGCAGAGTCCGCCGTCGAGGACCAGGTCGATCTTGCCATCGAGCGTTGCGAACGCGTCAATGCCGGTGGTGCAGGTCGGTTTGCCGCTGATGTTGGCCGAAGTTCCGATCAGCGGCTGTCCCAGCCACTCGAGGAGGCCGGAAGCGACCTCTGACTTGGCGTGCCGCATGGCCAGCCTCCCGGTGTTGCCGGTGACTTTGAGCGGGATGCGGGCCGATGCGGGCATGATGATGGCAAGCGGTCCGGGCCAGAATTTCCGCGCCAGCATGTAGAAGCGGGACGACAGATCGGTAGACAGCTCCTCTGCCATCATCAGATCCGACACCAGCAGCGGCAGCGAGCGGCTGGACTCCCGGCCCTTGGCCTGAAACACACGCTGCACGGCTTGCAGGTTAAACGGATCCGCTACCAGCGTGTACAGCGCATCGGTCGGGATCGCCACCACGCCGCCGCTGCGGATAATCGATCCGGCGCGCGCCAAGGCCGTGCTCGACGGCGCCGCGGAATCCACTTCAATCAGGTCGGTTGACACGGTGGGTTATCGTTGGCAGGCCGGGCAAAAGTACGTCGATCGCCCTCCTTGTGAAATGCGCCGGATCGGCGTGCGGCATACGGCGCACGGTTCACCTTCCCGCCCGTACACGTGGATGGGAAAAGATTCCGCCTCCAGGAATTCACCGGGTCCGGCGTAGGCGGATACCGCAGATTGTACCGCATCGCTCAGCACTGAAACAATCGCGGAATGGAGCCGGTCCAGGCGCGGTTTGGTGAGCCGTTGGATCGGCTTCCTGGGATCCACGCGGGCGCGGTACAAAGCTTCGGCGGCATAGATGTTGCCGAGTCCGGAGACTCGGCGCTGGTCCATCAGGAACAGCTTGGCGGGCTGCCGTGAGGCGCGTGCGAGCCCGGCGAACGCTGCTGCCGTGAATGCAGGTGTCAGCGGATCGGGTCCCGCGGCAGCGGATAAGGCGCGATCAAGCTCCGCGGTCTCGCAAACCTCCACCCGTGCCAGCGCGCGCGGATCCTCCAGAACCATGCCCGAACCGTCGTTCAGGCGGAACAGAATTCGCGCCGAGGCGCCGCAGAACCGGTGATCGGGAATCGCAAACAGATTGCCCGACATCCGCAGGTGCACGTGAAGCGTCACGGCCGCGCTCAGCCGGATCAGGATGTGCTTGCCCACCCGTGCTACCGCCAGGATCGAGCGGCCTGACACACGCTCCGCGGTGCCGACTGGCGCGCACCGCCGGATGTCCGCCGAGACGATCTTCCGGTCCACAACCGCCGGGCGCAGTTTGCGGCATACCGCCTCCACCTCGGGGAGTTCGGGCATCAGTAGATCGACAACTCGACCGGCGCACCGGAGCCGCACTTGAGCGCCGCCGCGGCCGAGCCCTGGTTCACCACCACTTCGAGATAGCCGGAGCTTCCCACGATCACCGCGGGTTGCGAGCCCTCTCCTTCCGCGTAGGTTTGGATGAACTTCTCCACTTTGGCCACGCCCGGAATCATGACGATCGGACGTTCGCGGACCGCCGGGAACTGGTCAATGTGAAAGCTGGTGATCAGGTTTCCGAACCGGTCCACCTTGAGCACACAGCCCTGCCAGCATCGCGTCCCCGTGCGGACCGGCAGGTCGAGATGGCTCTTCAGGTAGTCCTGAATCACTTTGCCCACCGACGCCGGTTTTACCTTGCCTGATGCGAGCCGCGCGGCCACCGGCGCGAACACGTCCCGTCCATGGAACGTGCGGCTCACCGTACCGAGGAACAGCTTGCGGTTGGTGATCTCACGAACCGTCGACGGCTGCTTCAGATAGACCATGCTGAGGACCCCGTTGTCGGGCCCTAAGAAGTACTGCCCGGCGGCTTCAACCAGAATCGGACGGCGCGCGGTGCCGACGCCCGGGTCCACCACGACGACGTGCACAGTCTTTTTCGGAAAGTACCGGTAGGACTCAGCGATCAGGAACGCGGCCTCGGTGGTCTCAAAGGGCGTCACCTGATGTGAGATGTCGACAATCGACACCCGTGGAGCAATCCCGAGAATGACGCCTTTCATGACGCCGGTGAAATGGTCCGACAGACCGAAATCCGTCGTGAGAGTGATGATGGGCATGGTTGATAAACTGAAGGTAGGACGGCTCGCATGAACCGCTGTTACTTCGATCATAACGCCACGGCGCCGCCGCACCCGGCGGCTCTGGCCGCGTTTGCCGAGGTGTCCCAGGAGGTGTTCGGGAACCCGTCAAGCGTCCATCGCGAGGGACAGGCGGCACGGCAGCGGCTGGAGTCGGCACGGGGATGGGTGTCGGATCTGCTCGGCTGCGGCAAGAAGGATCTCGCGTTCACCAGCGGTGGGACCGAGGCGGCGAATCTCGCGGTGCTCGGTGTGGTGCGTGCGGCCGGGACCATCGGGACCCACGTGATCACGAGCGCGATCGAGCATCCCGCGGTGTTGAACGCGTGCGCGCAGCTTGAGCGCGAAGGCGCAGCCGTAACCTATGTCCGGCCGGATTCGCGTGGGCGGATTGATCCGGAAGAGGTGTCCAATGCGTTGCGGAGCGAGACGGTGCTCGTGTCGGTGATGCATGCCAACAACGAGACCGGCGTGCTGCAGCCGGTGGCCGAGATCGCGCGGCTGGCGCGCGAGGCCGGAGTCCTCATGCATTCTGATGGAGTCCAGGCGGTGGGCAAAATTCCGGTCAACGTGCGGGACCTCGGCGTGGACCTCTACTCGATCAGCGGCCACAAGTTCGGGGGACTGAAGGGGACTGGCGCGCTGTATGTCCGCGACGGAGTCCACGTGCAGCCGCTGCTGTTCGGCGGGCGCCACGAGCGCAACCGGCGGGCGGGCACGGAGAACGCAGCGGGTGCGTACGCGATGGGGATGGCGGCGGGCAGGCTCGTGGACTACACGCCGGTAGCCCGGTTGCGCGACCGCTTGGAAGCGGCGGTGCTGGAGCGGGTCCCGGGCGTGAGTGTGAACGGCGCGGGCGCGGAGCGGATCCCCAATACCGTCAACATGTGTTTCGACGGGATCGAGGGCGAATCGATGGTGATCGCGCTCGACCTGCGGGGGTTCGCGGTGTCGAGCGGATCGGCCTGTTCCTCGGGCGCGGTGGAGCCGTCGCACGTGCTGCTGGCCATGGGGCTGCCCCGGGACCGGGCCAAGTCGAGCCTGCGGTTTTCGCTCGGGCCCTCCAATACGGAAGACGAAGTGGACCGGCTCGCCGACGCGATCGCCGCGTCGTGTGACCACCTCCGAAAGCTGTCTCCTGTCTATGCCTGCTCCTGACCTGATCGCCGTCGCCATGTCCGGTGGCGTTGACTCCTCCGTCGTGGCCGGACTCCTGCACCGCGAGGGTCACAACGTCGCGGGGCTCACGATGCAGCTCTGGAACCAGCGCCGGATGCCCGAGCTGCAATCCGAGGGCGCCAGCGGACGCTGTTGTTCCCTGGACGACGTCTATGACGCGCGCGCCGTCGCCGCGCAGATCGGGATCCCGTACTACGTGGTCAACTTCGAGAAGAACTTCGAGGACCAGGTGGTCCGGCCGTTTGTCGAGGATTACCTGGCGGGACGCACGCCGATCCCGTGCACGCTGTGCAACAACTTCATCAAGTTCGACCAGTTCATTGAGCTGGCCCGCGGCGTGGGCGCGTCGCGCGTTGCCACCGGACATTACGCGCGGGTTTCGCGCAATCCGGACACCGGGCGTTGGGAGCTGCGCCGCGCGGTGGACGATTCGAAGGACCAGACGTATTTCCTGTTCGGGCTCACCCAGGAGCAGCTCTCGCGAACGCTGTTTCCACTGGGCGGATTCCCGAAGGCGCGGGTCCGGGAACTGGCGCGCGAGATGGGGATCCTGGTGGCGGACAAGAGCGACTCGCAGGAGATCTGCTTCGTGCCAAACGGCGACTACGCGGCGTTCATTGATGCGTGGCACCGGGAGCGGGGCTTCGAGCCCGGGGCCGTGGGCGGTGAAATTGTCGATACTGGCGGGCGTAGGCTGGGCGAGCATCGCGGCGTCCATCACTACACGGTCGGCCAACGCAAGGGGCTCGGAATCGCAACCGGCGAGGCGCTGTACGTGATCTCGACCGATCCGGTGTCGCAACGTGTTGTGGTGGGCGCCAACGATGATTTGCTGCGCCGCGAGTTTACCGCGCGGGGCGTGAACTGGGTGTCGATCGAAGAGCCTGCAACGCCGGTGCAGGCGCGCGTCCGGATCCGCAACAAACACGTGCCGGCCGAGGCGGCGGTGTGCGCGCTGCCGGACGGGCGTGCGCAGGTCCGGTTCGATGAGCCGCAGCGGGCCGTGACGCCGGGGCAAGGCGCGGTGTTCTATGCCGCGGATCTCGTGCTTGGCGGCGGGTGGATTGAATAGCGCTGTGCGCGATGCCCTCGAATACGCCGTAGCAAGGTTGGCTCTGGCGGCGATGTCGCTGGGTCCACGGAGCTGGGGCGAGTGGATGGGGCAACGGCTCGCCGGTCTGATCGATACGTGTGTGCCGAGGCTGCGGAGGATCGCGCGCCGCAATCTGGAGATGGCGATGCCGGAGCTGGACGCGGCCAGACGCGAGCGCGTGATCGACGGCTGCTACCGGTCAATCGGACGGATGCTCGCGTCGGTGGCGCGATTTCCGTCGATCAATGCACACAATGCCGGCCAGTGGATCCGGTACGACGGACTGGAACACTTCCATGCGGCACGGGAGCGCGGCAAGGGAGTCCTGTTCGCGACGGCGCATCTCGGCAACTGGGAGTTGAGCGCCTTTGCCCATGCCTGGATGACGGAGCCCATGAGCGTCGTGGTGCGCGCTCTCGACAATCCCAAACTCGACGCGCTGGCGGCGAAGTACCGATCGATGTCCGGCAACCGGATCCTTGACAAGCGCGAGTATCTGCGGGGAATCCTGCGGGCGTTAAAAAACAACCAGGCCGTGGGAATCCTGGTGGACCAGAACACGAGCCTGGATGAAGGCGTGTTCGTGAAGTTCTTTGGGATCGAGGCGTGCGTGGGCACAGGATTCGCGAAGCTCGCGGCGCATTCCGGAGCCGCGATCATTCCGGGGTTTGCCCTGTGGTCGGAGAGCGGGCAACACTATGTGCTCAAGTTCTATCCGTATTTCACGGCGTCCGGCGACGTTCAGGCCGATTCGCAGCGGGTGCAGGCGGCAGTAGAAGCGGCGATCCGCGAGTATCCGGACCAGTGGCTGTGGATGCACCGGAGATGGAAGACCCGTCCGCCGGGCCAGCCGCCGCTCTACTGAAACAGGTAGCGTTATACTCACCCTGTGTGGCGCCGAATTCTCCTGGCCGCGCTCCCGGCCTTTTGCCAGTCCCCTCACGACGCGATTCCCGATGTTGCGCTCGGCCGCAGGCTGTTCGACTCCCAATGCGCGCTGTGCCACGGCCCGGGCGGCGCCGGCGGCCGCGGACCCTCGCTCAACCGCCCGAAGCTCGCCAAAGCAGCCGATGACGCCGCGCTCACCAAGGTGATCCGCGAGGGACTCGCGCCGGAGATGCCGGGCTCCTGGCAGCTCTCGGTGCGGGAAGTGGCGAGTGTCGCGGCCTACGTCAAGTCGCTCGGATCAGTTCCGGTGGAGAAGGTCCCCGGGGACGCGCGCCGGGGCGAGTCGGTCTACAAATCGAGCGGATGCGCGGGCTGCCATATCATCAGCGGCCAGGGAAATGGACTCGGTCCGGAGTTGACGCTGGCCGGCGCGCGGCGCAACGCGGCGCACCTGCGAGAGTCGGTCGTGAATCCCGCGGCGTACCTCCCCGACGGCTATTTGATGGTCGAAGCCGTCACCGCGGAGGGCCTGACGGTGAGCGGAACGAGGGCCGCGGAGGACCCATTCACCATCCAGATCGCGGACCCGTCAGGGAGGTTCCACAGCTTCCGCAAGTCCGGGCTGCGGGCCCTGCGCAAGCTTGAGAAGCGCAGCGGGATGCCTGCGTTCGACAAGCTGCCGGCGGGGAGCCTGGATGACCTGGTCGCCTATCTTGCCAGCCTGAGGGGGAACTGATGCGTTTTGCCACCTTTGCCCTTGCCGCCGCCGTGCTGCCCGCGCAGGTTCCGTATGAACGGATCCTGAACGCCGCGAAGGAGCCCGGCTCCTGGCTCACCTATTCGGGCAGCTACTCCGGACAGCGGTACTCGCCGCTCGCCGGGATCACGGCCGCCAATGTGAGCCGGCTGCGGGTGCGGTGGACCAAGCAATTCGCGCTCGCCCGCACTCAGGTGTCGCCCATCGTGGCCGACGGCGTGATGTACATCACCGCGCCCAACCAGGCCGAGGCGCTGGACCTCAAGACCGGGCGGACGCTGTGGTCCTGGTCGCGTCCCATTCCGTCTGACTATCAGTCGATCGGGTTCGGCCGCGTCAGTCGCGGACCAGCGATCCTGGACGACAAGCTCTACGTGGCGACGCTCGACTGCTATCTGGTCGCGCTCGACATCCGCACCGGACAGGAGCGTTGGACCAGCCGGGTCGAGGACTACAAGCCCGGCTACAGCATGACGCTTGCGCCGCTTGCGATCCGCGGCAAAGTGCTGGTGGGCGTGAGCGGTGGCGAGGCGGGGATCCGCGGCTTTGTCGACGCCTATGACGCGGCGTCAGGCAAGCGGCTGTGGCGGTTCTACACGATTCCGGGGAAGGGAGAGCCCGGCAACGAGACGTGGTCCGGTGAGAGTTGGAAGACCGGCGGATCTTCGACGTGGGTCACCGGAGCCTATGACCCCGACCTGAATCTTGTCTACTGGGGCACTGGCAATCCCGGACCCGACTGGAACGGCGACGGCAGGCTCGGCGACAACCTGTACGCCTGCTCTTTCGTCGCGCTTGACGCCGAAACCGGAAAGCTCAAATGGCATTTCCAGTTCACGCCGCACGACACCCACGATTGGGACGCGACGCACGTGCCGATCCTGTTGAACACGACGGTCCGGGGACAGCCCCGGAAGCTGGTGGTCAATCCCAACCGGAACGCGTTCTACTATGCGCTGGACCGGACGTCCGGCGAGTTCCTGGCGGGGCAGGCCTATGTCAAGCAGACCTGGGCGAAGGTTCTTGACGATCGCGGCCGTCCGATCGTGATCCCGGGCACCGAGCCGAACGAGCAAGGCGTGCTCGTCTGGCCAAGCCTCAACGGCGCGACGGTGTGGTTCAGCCCTTCCTACAGCCCGCTGACGAACCTGGTGTACGTGTCGGCGCGCGAAGTCGGCGCGACCTATTTCAAGCGCGAGGCGGAGTACAAGCCCGGCACGTTCTTCGCGGGCGGCGGTGAGGTGCGGATTCCCGTTGACCAACAGTGGGGAGCGGTGCGAGCGCTCGAAGCCGCGACGGGAAAAATGGTCTGGGAGTTCCGGTTGACCAGTCCACCGTGGGCCGGAACCATGGCGACCGCGGGCGGGCTCGTTTTTTCCGGAACCCAGGAAGGCAACATCTTCGCCCTCGATGCGCGTACTGGGAAGCCGCTGTGGGACTTCCAGGCGGGAGGGCCGGTATTCGCGAATCCGGTCTCATTCAACATTGACGGACAGCAGCATGTGGCGCTGGCGGCGGATCGCGTTTTGTACGTTTTCGGCTTGTAACCAAATTCTTGTTCCATTGTAACGGAAACGAAATATACTGGAGCTAAATGGGCGGCACAGTGTTTTCGCTCCTGGCGGCGGCGGTTCTTTCGGAAGGATCGCGCCCGATCCCTCGCGGCGCGGCCTATCACCGGGACGGCAATCCTGTCGGCTTCGTGATCGAGGCGCGAGTCGCCGCAGGCGCGCCAATGCGGCTTCTTTTCGACACGGGAGCAGAGAGCGTGATTCTGGGGCCAGCCGCGGCAACGCGGTCCGGAGTCCGGGCGGGCTGTCCGGCGGAGCTGGCTGCGGCGGACGGCAGGATTGTAAGGTCACTGCGAGCGGTCGCCGAGATCGAGATCCGGGGACTGCGAATCCCTGGCGTTGTGGTCGATGTAGCCGGTCATGCGCCCGCGCCGGGCGTGGACGGAGTCTTCGGCGCGGGGGTCCTGCAGGCGTACCGCGTGCGCCTGGACGGGCGGCGGCGGACCTTGGAAATCCTGCCGCCGGCCAAGGCGGATCCATCGTTCGTGCGCGTGCGAAGAGTCGGCCACGCGCTGCTCGCTCCCGTCACGGTGAACCGACGCGAGGCTGGGGAGTTTCTGGTCGACTCCGGCGCCGCTTATTCCGTGTTGGACTCCGGTGGAGCCGTCCCCGGGAGCCGGATAGTTTCCCTGCTGCTGGCTTCGGGATTCTCAAGTGCGGCGGCTGGAGGCCCGGCCCATTTCCGGGTCAGCGACTACTCGAGTTGGGAGCGCGAAGTGATCCACGTGGATCTCAGCGCTTTAGGCCGGCTCCACGGAATCTCCGCGAAAGGGCTCATCGGCTATCCGTTGCTAAGCCGGTCCGTGCTGACGATCGATTACGCGAACAACAGGATTCACCTGGCGCCGCGTTAGGGTTTCAGGTCTTCCTCCTGCGTGAATGTGGACCACTCCTCGGTCCAGTCGCGATCTCCGAACGCACCGCTCCAGTTCGCTGACTGGTCGAAGAAATCATCCGCGGACTGAGGCCATGAGACGTTGAACACGGGCGATCCAACCGCCGGGCGGAAGTCCGGGTCGCTGTAGCGCAGAGGGCGGCGGAGCATCGGGTCGGCGAAGACCACGTTCCGTGCCGGATTGGCCCCTTGCCCGCCGATGAAGGGCTGGAATCCCGCGGCCACCTGATTCTGCAAATCGCTGGCCAGGCCGCCGCTGCCAAACGTCAACAGCCCGTCGAGCGAGAGCAGCCCGGCGCCGATTCGCGGCAGGACGCTGGCGTCGTTGGCGATCCCCACGGCACGCGTCTGCCAGTTGGCGATCAGGATGTTGCGGTATGAGCCCGCGCCACCGCGGCGGATATAGAGTCCGGCGGCATCGGTTTCGTCAAACCCCCGCGACTGGCCGTTGCCGATGCAGGTGACGTTCCAGACCGACCAGGTTCCGATGGGCTGGGCGTCAAAGTCGCGCTCATAGTTATCGACCTCGATGCAGCGGTTGGAGTTGTCGCCGTTGGCCAGCGCCACCACGTGCTGCACCCGTCCGGTGTAGCCGATCTGGACGTCCAGGAAGTCATCCGCCGCGTAGGTGCCCACCAGATGCTTGGCGTCGTTGTTCCCGCCGAACCACTCGAAGGCGTCGTCAAAACCGTAGTGCGACTGCAGGTACTCCGCCGCGGTGCCTTTTCCGCAGCCTCCCCATGTGAACGAGTTCGTCTCTTCGTTCGGCCGGAGCTGAGCTCCGGCGAACTCGACCCGGACATAGGCCAGCGCTCCGCAGTTATGATCGGCGCTGGATCCTCCGAAACGTGTTTCCGCGGTGTCAGGCAGACCTTCTATCGGGAGCGTTCCGGGATCGTTAATGGGTGCCCGGCCGAGCATGATCAAACCGCCCCAGTCGCCGCGTGCCCGCGAGCCGACCGGCTGGGAACTGGTCATAATGATCGGACGGGCACGGGTACCGCGCGCCGAGATCCGTCCGGCCGTGGTGATCAGCAGGACGCTTGGCGGCTGGGATCCGGGCTGTCCGATCACGAAAGTGCCGGGCTCGATGGTCAGTGTGGCGTTGCCGCCCACCGAGACGATGCCGCGGATCCGGTACGCGCGGTCATTGGTCCAGGTGGTGTCGGAATTGATGGCGTTGGGCGCGTCCACGAAGTCGCGCACGATGCCCATCTTGAAGTACGCCGTGCGGATGATCCGCCGCGCGCTCGCGTCGCGCACCTGGAGCGCCAGCGTATGCATGCCGGGCTGGCCGGGCGCCGCCACCGTGGCCAGAATTGACTTGCTCCGGGCCTCCAATCTCGCGGCCCGGAATCCCTGTGCGGCGGCGCTGCCGCTGAGATCGGTGGGTTCCATCGAACCGCCCGGCAGGAACGAACGTTCACCGGTCTGGTTGTTCTGCCGGTAGGCAAACAGGGTGTACTCGGTCTCATCTCCCTCGGGATCCAGCGTCGCCCGCACGGTGATCTGTTCACCGGGGCGGTAGACGTTCTTGTCCGCCCAGATCCACATTGCCGGTCCAGTCTGCGCCCAGACGGGCAGGGCCAGCGCCGCATGAAGACACACGTATCGCATGGGATTGCTCCTTAATTAAGGTTTCGATTGAATTACAGAATCCGCTAGAAGATGGGGAAACTGATCCCCGCCGAGAACGTCCGTCCGGTTCGGAAGGCGCGTTGGGTGATATCGGCCTGTGTCCAGCGGTATTGGTTGTCTGTGAGGTTCTCGGCCGTGAAGCGCAAGCTCCAGCGGCCCTTCTCGCCGATCTCGTACTGGTAAACGAAATCGAGGAAAGTGTTCCGTTCCTGATACACGTCGGGCAGCCGGAAGGTTCCGGCGTCAGTCAACCGCCGGGACACGGAATTCACGTAGAAGCGGGCGTTGGAGTGCCAGGCTGGCCGTGCCCACTCGGTGGTGATGTTGTAGACCAACCCGGATTGACCCATGAGCGGGCGCTCGCGGCTGGTGAGCTGTGCCACCAGGGCGGTGGGAATCACCACCTTCGACCCGACCACGGTGAAGTTGGCCACTACGGAAAAATCCTTGAGCGCCGCGATGTCCCTGCCCAGGCGCCGGCGGTATTCGATTTCGATACCCTGGTTGCGCGCCGATTCTGCGTTGATAAAGCTCTGGCGGAGTTCGGCCGTCGTTGGCGTGAACACGCTCTCGATCGGATTGGTGAAGTCTTTCAGGAAGTAGCTGGCGGCGATCACTTCGTCACCCCCGAGGAACCACTCCCAGCGCCCGTCCCAATTGCCGATGCGCGCCCGGAGCAGGTTCGGATTTCCCGCCGCCGCATAGCCGCCGAGCACGTTGGTGAACTCAAACGGCGACAGTTCGCGGAAATCCGGGCGGTTCACCGTTCGGCCATAGGCGAACCGCAAGTTTTGCGTTGGCGTCAGTGCGTAGACCAGGTTCACCGCCGGAAGCGGGTCGCGGTTGGTGAGATTGGCTACTTGCGGACGCGCGCCGGGGACCAGTGGATCGATCGTGGTCACTTTGATGTCGGCGTCCTCCACGCGGACTCCGGCGATGATACGCCACTTCCGGCCGATTCCCAGGTCGGCCATGGCGAATCCGCCGAAGACATTCATGCTGGCCGTGTAACCGTCGGTTCCACGCGTGATCTCCCGGAGGGCGAGACCATCGGGCCGGATGTTGGACGCGGAGAAGAGCTGATTGGTGGGTTGAAAGAAATTGAGTGTGGCGGTCCGGACCGGGACGAAACGGAACCTGCGGGCGGCGGAGTCCCGGTTGCGGAACGTGCCCCGGAACCCGGTCTTAAATAGGCCGGTGATCTTTCCCTTATAGAACGGGGTCCCGATCTCAACCAGCGGCTCGTGGATCTTGTCGTCGAGCCTTGTGAAGAGCCGTATGCCGGAGTCGGGCACCGGTATGAAAGAGTAGCGTCCGGAGGAGTCACGGCCGCGGAGCGTCTCGCGGAAGTCCGGTTCTTCCCGCTGGGAGTTCGACACGGTGAACTGCCAGTTGAGGAGCGAGTTTCCGAGCTTGGCCACGGCGTGCTCGCCTTCGACGCCCGTGGAGGCCAGTCCTCGCTCCACCCACCGCAGGCGGGTCGACTCAACAACTGAGTCCAGCCCGCCGTTGTACCCCGAAAACCGCCGGCCTTCCTTATCCGTGTCGCGCGTCAGGGTATTCCGCCAGACAACCTTGTTGGCCGGGTTGAACCGGTAGGCCGCATTTAGTACGCCTCCAAGACGCACTGACTCGTTGCTGGACTGGAAGTCGCCATAGTCAGAGAATATGACCGGACGGCCGCCGCTCCCGGTGCGGAGATAGCGTTGGACTTCGGCGGTCCGCTGGGGCTGGTTGGTGAACGACACGGCGCCTACCACGCCGAGCTTCCCTTTGAGGAACGAGTCCCCGCCCGCCATCGAGTAGGACAGGCTGGGCCGCATGGACATGGCCGGTGACAACTCCCAGTCGGGATTGAAGGCACGGCCGAACGTCTGGAACTGCTGGTCGGAAAAGCTGCCCGCGAACAGGCGGGCGCCGGGGATGACGCCGGGAATCGAGCGGGAGCCGTTGTCAAACCCGAAAAAGTCCCGTCCGCCGCCTTTGTAGCTGCCGAAGTTGTTGAACGTGGTGGCGGTGTTGAAGCCGGAGCTGACGCTCACGCGCAGCGTGCGTGCATTCGGGAACTCGATGGTCCGCATTTGGACCACACCGCCTGAGAACTCGCCGGGCAGCTCGGGTGAGTAGGTCTTGAGAACCTTGATGTTGTCGATCAGGTTCGCCGGGAACAGGTCCAGGGGAACCACGCGTTTCTCCGGCTCGGTTGTCGGGATGACTGCGTTGTTCAGCATCGTGGAAGAGTACCGCTCGCCCAACCCGCGGACAAAGACGTAGCCGTTCTCCTGGACGGAAACCCCAGTTACCTTTTCGACGGCTCCGGCGGCGTCCGGCGCAACTGATTTGCGAATATCGTCTCCGGAGATGGCGTCGCTCACCACTGCGGCGAGCTTCCTCTCGGTGAGGACCGCTTCCGCGGTGGCGCCCGCGGGCGTTGCTTTTTCCACAACGTCAACCGAGGTCACCAGGTTCTTGTTCGACATCACGGTGGAGCCGTCGACGATTTCACCGGCCTTGACCTGGACCTGGTCTACAGCCGTGGGGGCGTAGTTTTCGAGGCTGAAGGAGAGCTTGTACTGGCCCGGGGAGAGCTTGATTGCGAATCTTCCCTGCGTGTCGGTGGCTTGGTTGCCGGAATGGCCGTCCACGGCGATCTGCACGCCCCGAAGCGGCTGCCCGGTTTGAGCGTCGAAAACGGAGCCGGCCACGGTGCCGGGTTCTTGGGAGCGAAGCAGGGATCCAAAGAGGAGGGCGCAAACATAGGATTGGAAACGCATGAAGGCTGCGGGGTGAAAAGCTATGTTAGCGGTCCGGGATGAACGCACCAAAACGGTCCGGTGAATTCTCGATTACAGACCGTAGCGTCAGCCGGCCACCGGATACCGCCGCACCGATGAAGACCACGGGGAGCAGCAGACCCCAAAGCGCTACAGCCACTCTCGCGGCCACGCCGCCGGTCTGTTACTCGCGGAACGCTGGTGGTCGCCATCGGCCTGCCGGAGGAAGTGCTTGTACCGGTCCGGGCTGGACCCGGCCAAATCATTGAACGCCGGCTGCGCGGCAATGGCAAGGGACAGGTACCGGAAGCGTCCGGTCAACCCCTGCTGGCTCGCCAACTGCTGGTCAAACCGTTCCAGCGCGGGCCAGGAGCTTGCTGCCCTGCCGTCTGGCTTCAGCGGAACAGGTTGTGCGTGGCCATCGGGATCGCCGCGCCGGATCCGGCGGGCTTCTTGAGAAGCTCCGGGAATTCGCTGGATGCTCTCGGATCGAGGCCCGATTTCGGCGCTCGTCGAGTGCGCGCCAGTCCGGCTTCCTCAAGGCACCCGCGGAGCTCGGCCTGAGTGTGTGCGCCGCCGGCATGGGAGGTGAAGTATTCCAGGTTCTCGAGTCCGGCGAGATTCCCGTAGAGCACGACCTGTTCCAGAATGCCTTCGAGAGTGGATGGCTTCCAGCAGAGGAATCACCATTCTGCCGTCAACCACCGGCACCTCCTGGCGGCACGCTACTAAAGTTTGCCGGATTCGAGTCCGATCGACCCATTGGCGATGGGTCTGGAAACGACAGTGTTGAGGACTGCCCCGGCGGGCGTGCAAGTTACCGCCGGCACCGATGTTCCCGGCCTGTTGCGGACGCTGTCGGCGAATCTGGCCGGTGCGGAATGCCAGCTTCTGATCCCAGAGCAGGACGTGGCCGATCCGGAGCTCTCGATCGTGATTCCGGCAATGAACGAGCGGATCACGATCGCCCAGTTCGTGGAATGGTGCAAGGAGGGCCTGGCGAAGGCAGGGGTTGCCGGTGAGATCCTCATTGTCGATTCGTCGTCCGATGAGACGCCGGCGGTGGCGCTGGCGCACGGAGCGAGAGTGCTGCGGACACCCAAGCGCGGCCTGGGGCGCGCCTACATTGATTCGATCCCCTACATCCGGGGCCGGTATGTGCTCATGGGAGACGCCGACTGTACGTACGATTTCCGCGAGATCTCAGGTTTCTTGCTGAAGTTCCGGGCGGGATTCCAGTTTGTGATGGGGTCGCGGTTCGGAGGCTACATTGAGGACGGCTCGATGCCCGCACTGCACCGCTACTTCGGGACGCCGTTGACCACCTGGATCCTGAACCGTCTGTACGGAACCAGCTTTACCGACATCCATTGCGGCATGCGGGGAATCACCCGTGAGGCGCTGGAGACGATTGAGCTGGAATCGCAGTCCTGGGAGTATGCCTCGGAGATGGTGCTCAAGTCGGTCTGCTTCCAGTTGCCCACCGCGGAGGTCCCGGTGCGGTTCCTCAAGGACCAGGAGGGCCGGCTGAGCCACATGAAGCGTGGCGGGTGGCTCGAGCCCTGGCGCGCCGGATGGATCAATCTGCGGGCGATGCTGCTGTACGGCGCGGACTACTTTCTGCTGCGGCCCGGACTGGCGGCGGCCGCGGCGGGCCTCGCGCTGACACTTCCGGTGACGCTCGGGCCCGTGCCGCTGGGCCCGGTGACGCTGTCGCTCTACTGGATGCTGCTCGGCCTGACCCTCGCGGTTGCGGGTGTTCAGAGCTTCTTTCTCGGATGCATTGTGCAGACGCTTTATGCGTACACACCGGAGGCTGCACGCCGCTGGACCCGGGCGTTTCCCTACGACCGGGGGATGATTCTTTCGGGCGGGCTGCTGGCCGCCGGAATCGCACTCGCCGCGCCGCTGGCGGCGGCCTATGTCCAGCAGGGCCTGCGTCTGGCCTCTCCAGGCGGTAAGGAGCAATACATGGCGATTACCGGGCTTCTGGCCGTGGCGCTGAGTTTTGTCAATTTCTGTTCCACGCTCGTGCTGCACGCAGTGAGCATGCGGACGCGGGTCCGCCCGGGGTGGCGCTGATGAGTGGCCGGATCTTGGTGACGGGAGGCGCCGGCTGTATCGGGTCGGAGCTGGCCGGGAAACTGGTGGCGCGGGGCGAGTGTGTCACGGTTCTCGACAACTTGTCGAGCGGGAAACGGGAGCACATTGAGGAACTGCTCGGCGCGCCGGGATTCCGGTTCGTGGAGGGCGACCTGCTCGATCGTGGTGCAGTGGACGAGGCGGTGGCCGGGGTGAATCTGGTGTATCACCTGGCAGCCAATCCGGACGTGAAATTCATCCCCGGCGATCCGACAGACCGCGACCTGAAGCAGAACATGATCGGAACCTACGTGCTGCTCGAGTCCATGCGGCTTCATGGATTACGGAGACTCGCGTTCGCTTCGACTTCGGCGGTCTACGGGATCTCGCAGGTGCTTCCGATCCCGGAGTCGGCGCCGCTGCGTCCGATCTCACTCTACGGCGCGACCAAGGCCGGGTGCGAGGCGATGATCAGCGCCTACCATCACTTGTTCGCGATGGACTGCTGGATCTTCCGGTTCGCCAACATCGTCGGCGCGCGCGTGCGGGCACGGGGGAAGACCGTGATCAGCGACTTTATCGAAAAGCTGCGCCTGGATCCCTCGCGGCTGGAGATCCTGGGTGATGGCAACCAGGCGAAATCCTACCTGTTGGCATCCGAGTGCGTTGATGCGATGCTCCACGCCACGGCCGCCGCGCCCACGGGCCTCCATGTGTTCAACCTGGGATGCACGGACGGGTTGAGTGTCCGGCGGATAGCGGACCTGGTGGCGCTGCGCATGGGCGTCGCCGGGGTTGAGTACCGTTTCACGGGCGGCGAAGGCGGCTGGCCGGGCGACGTGCCACGGTTCGTGCTCGACACGCGGGCCATCAACGATCTCGGCTGGAAGGCGGGCCGGACATCGGAGCAGGCCGTGAGGCACGCGATCGAAGCCATCCTTTCCACATGATCATCACCCGGACGCCATTCCGCATCAGCTTCGCGGGCGGAGGGTCCGACGCCCCCTGGTTCTACCGCGAGGAGCCCGGTGTGGTGATCTCGGCGGCCATCAACAAGTACATGTACTTGACGGTGAAGGAGCGGTTCGGCAACACCTTCCGGGTCAGCTATTCCCAGACCGAGATCCGCGACCAGGCTGAAGAAGTATCGCACCCGCTGGTACGCGAATGCCTGCGCCTGCTGAGCGTGAACCAGGGGTTGGAGATCGTCTCGATCGCCGACCTCCCGGCGCAGAGCGGGATGGGATCATCGTCGAGTTTCACGGTCGGGCTGCTGAGCGCGCTGCATGCGCTGAACGGCCACGCGAGCAACGCCGGACAGTTGGCGCGCGAGGCCTGCCACGTGGAGATCGAGCGGCTCCACGAGCCGATCGGCAAGCAGGACCAGTACATTGCGGCCTACGGCGGCATCCAGTGCATCCGCTTCTTTCCCGACGGCACGGTGAGCGTCGATCCTGTGATCTGTGGCGCTGAGGTGAAGCGCGAGCTCAGCCGCCGGCTCATGTTGTTCCACGTGGGGGGAGAGCGGCGGGCCGGCGACATCATGATCGAGCAGAGCGCACGGGCGGCGGCCAACCGCGAGGCGGTCCGGGAGCTGTGCCGGATCGCGGAACGGATGCGCGATGTGTTGACGCTGGGCCGCGATCTCAACAGCTTTGGCCATTTGCTGCAGGAGTCGTGGAACGTGAAGAAAACACTGGCCAGGTCGATCTCGAATGGCCGCATCGATTCCCTCTATTTGCGGGCAATCGAAGCGGGCGCGCTTGGGGGCAAGCTGCTTGGGGCCGGGGCCGGTGGATTCCTGCTGTTCTACGCAGAGCCGCATTTGCAAGACCGGGTCCTCTCAGCGCTCCGGGAGATCCCGGAGATCGAGTTCGGGTTTGACCCCCACGGCACCAAGGTGATCTATGTCGGGGAGGACCATTTTTGACAGGACCGCGCCTCCTGGAGCGCTGGCCTCCAGCAGCCAGAGGGTCCGGCCGGGGAATTCCGCGGCCAGACGGCGGTTGCTGGCCGGGTCCAACTCGCGGGCCCAGATGATGGGCGACTGTCCGAGGTCCGCGCGGTTGTAGACCCACTCGTTGTGGATTGAGTGCTTGGGGCCGTACCGGACCAGGACAAGGTCCTTGCCGGGTTCCCCCAGCAACTGGCTCTCGATCCGGACGCGGTCATGGGCGAACTTCTCGTGATACGCAGCAAGGAACTGGGCCCGCCCCTTGGCCGCTACCGATCCCACTGCCGCCAGGCACAGCAGCGCGGCGGGAATCCGGGGCATCGCCCGGAGTCCGGTGGTGATCAGAACGAAGAGTCCGCCCGTGATGGGCGCGAGATAGTGGGGCAGGAGCCAGCGCTCGAGGCAGACACCCACAAGGAATATTCCAACCACTGCGGCGATTCCGCGGTTGAGCCAGGCGCCGTACAGCAACGGTGGGACGAGAGCCCATCCCAGCAGGTACGGCAGCGCCACGGTTGCCAGCGATCCCACCGGGTAGAGCGGATTCTCACGGGAGTTCTTGTAGAACTCCAGGTCCCATTCCCACAGCCGGCGGATCGTGTCATGCCGGTATTCCGGTTTCTTGACCGGCGGCAGGATCCACAACACCGGCGAGGCTCCGTACTCCTGCTGATGCACCTGATGGGGCATCGTAGCAGGGCTGCCGGTCAAACGGTGGTTGTATCCGGCCATCAGAAGCGCTCCACAAATGCCCAATGCGGCCGCAAGTCCGGCTCCGCTCCAGCGCGGTGCCCGGAAATGGGCCCACACCAGTGCAACCAGACACACCAGGGCCCCCTCGAACGGACGGCTGACCGCGAGGATCAGAGCTCCGGCCACGGCGGGCACCAGTTTCCCACGGGCGGCAGATCCCAGCACCAGCGCCCCGCCGGCACACGCGAGGAATCCTC
>VFZX01000072.1 GCA_016871015.1 Acidobacteriota bacterium
CCTGGGCCGCTTCCATCCGCCAGGCCGCGAGGCAGTTCGGTTGCGCGGGTCAGCAAGGCTGTCGCACGCGGCCAGCGATATCGAAAGCGTTGCGCATCCGGTGGATGCCGCGCCGGTGCTCCAGACGCGGGGATTCGGGCTCACGGGCGAGAGCGGCGAGCTGCCGCACGCATACTCTTCGTACGTGCTCGAACGCACCCAGCGCGGTGACACGGCCATGGCCGCCTTCCTCGACATCTTCCACCACCGGATGTTGTCGTTTCTCTACCGCGCCTGGCAGTCGCCCCGATTCGCCCTGGCGGCGGAAGCGGGTGAGCCGAACCCAATGGACGGCTTCCTTTGGTCGCTGCTGGGACTTTCCGCGGCGCCCCCGCCTGATGAAATCGTCGGCTCGCTACTCGCCAGCGTAGCGCTCCTGTTGCCACGTCCCCGATCGGCCGAGGCGCTCCGTGGAATGCTCTCGGAGTACTTCTCGGCAACCGTCAGGATCGAAGAGTTTCGAGGCAACTGGAGCCCGTTCGCCAACGAGGACCGGACCGTGCTCGACGATGAGCCCGCCGCCGGGCGGCCCTGTTTCCAGCTCGGGATGGGTGCCGCGCTTGGGGACCAGGCATGGGATCCACAAGCCGCCATCCGGATCCGCGTGGGTCCGCTGCCACTCCGGCAGTACCGCGAGTTCCTTCCCGGCGGCCCCGCGTGGAGCACCCTCCGGACGATGGTCCAGTTCTTTTCCAACGGGGCGTTCGATTTCGAGATTAACCCCGTTCTTGCGCGCGAGGAGGCTCCGCGGATCCGGCTGGGAGGTGGTGAGCCACTGCAGCTCGGCTGGACCACGTGGCTGGCGGCACGGCCGCTTCGCAGGGATCCTGATGACACGGTGCTGCGGGGCTGAGGTTCGAACAGTGGTGGTGGTCGCGGGGGGCTAGGGGGGCGTCCGGGGAGAGCAGCGTCGCCATACCCGACCACAGGCAGAGGAACGACATCCAGCACCGTCACTCCAGGCCGCAGCTCAATGCGCATCTCCTGGCGAGTGGACAACGTGCCGCGAATCACCGCCCGGTTCTCGCCGCTACGGATCCATTGCGCGAAGCAACGTGGTCTTTCCCGAGCCGTTCTGGCCAAGGACGAGCGTCCAGGGTCTCGGTCACCGGAACAGTGCGACCGTCATTTTCCTGGGCGCTTTCGGCTTCATCGATCACCCAGATGATACCCTGAAAGTTCCCTCCGCATGGGCAATATCCTCCAAAATCTCCCCGTCGGCGAGAACGTCGGAATCGCGTTTTCCGGCGGGCTCGACACTTCCGCCGCAATCTACTGGATGCGTCAAAAAGGCGCGATTCCCTACTGCTACACCGCCCACCTCGGCCAGCCAGACGAGACCGACTACGACGACATCCCGCGCCGTGCCATCGAATACGGCGCCGAGAAGGCTCGCCTGATCGATTGCCGTCCCCAACTGGTCCGCGAAGGCATCGCCGCGCTGCAATGCGGCGCCTTCCACATCAGCACGGCCGGACTTCCCTACTTCAACACGACACCCATCGGACGCGCGGTCACCGGAACCATGCTGGTCGGCGCCATGAAGTCCGACGGTGTCCACATCTGGGGCGACGGAAGCACGTACAAGGGCAACGATATCGAGCGCTTCTACCGCTACGGCCTGATGGTCAACCCCGCGCTCAAGATCTACAAGCCCTGGCTCGACCAGACTTTCATCGACGAGCTTGGCGGCCGCAAGGAGATGTCCGAGCTGCTCGAAAAGGCCGGGCTCAGGTACCGCATGAGCAAGGAGAAGGCCTACTCGACAGACTCCAACATCTGGGGCGCCACCCATGAAGCCAAGGACCTCGAGTTCCTCAGCAAGGGGATCAAGATCGTCGAGCCGATCATGGCCGTGGCGTTCTGGCGCGGCGATGTGGACGTACCCGCCGAGGAGGTCCGCGTGCGGTTCGACGAAGGACACCCGGTGATGCTCAACGGCAAGAGCTTCGCCTCCGACGTCGACCTGGTGATGGAAGCCAACGCCATCGGTGGACGCCATGGACTCGGCATGTGTGACCAGATCGAGAACCGCATCATCGAAGCCAAGAGCCGGGGGATCTACGAAGCGCCCGGCATGTCACTGCTGTTCCTCGCCTATGAGCGCCTGATCACTGGCATCCACAATGAAGGCACCCTGGAGCAATACCGCGACATGGGCCGCCGCCTGGGCCGCCTGCTTTACGAAGGACGCTGGTTTGACCCGCAGTCCATCATGCTGCGCGAGACGCTGCAAAAGTGGGTCGCAAAGGCCATCACCGGCGAGGTCACTCTCGAATTGCGGCGCGGCAACGACTACTCGATCCTCAACACGGAGAGCCCGAATCTCACCTACCACCCCGAACGTCTCACGATGGAAAAGGGCCAGGGCGCGTTCTCCCCGCTCGACCGCATCGGACAGTTGACCATGCGCAACCTGGATATCAGCGACAGCCGCGACAAGCTGTTCGTTTATGCGCGAACGGGCCTGGTGGGTCCGGGGACGTTCGGCGGCCTGCGTCTGATCGAGGAGGCCGGAGACAAACCGGTTGAAGTAGACTCGCAGTAATGCACCGAGCCAGTCTGCTTGCACTGTTCGCCCTGGCCGCACAAGCCGAACCGGGGCTGACGTCGCGCGTCCCCTGGACCACATCGAAGGTCACTGGATCCCCTGAGCCCCCGTCGCCATACCAGGTGGAACTCGCGTTCCCGTCGCTCAAATTCCAAGGGCCCACCGTGATCACGTCAGCCCCTGGAACCAACCGCCTCTTCGTCGGCGACCGTGACGGGCGCATCTTCTCGTTCGAACCGCGCCGCGACGTCTCCACACCGGACCTGTTCCTCGACCTCGGCGAGCCCCAACGGCGTCAGATCATGGGCGTCGCGTTTCATCCCGAATACGCGCGCAACGGCTTCTTCTACGCGTTCATCACCGAGAACAAGCCGCTCCCGCGCCGGACCCGCATCGCCCGATTCGAACGCAGCCGCCACAATCCATTGCGTGCCGACCCGGCCTCAGAAGCCGTCATCATCGAGTTCCCCTCCGCGGGCCACAACGGCGGCGCGCTCAAGTTCGGACCGGATGGCTACCTCTACATCGGCACTGGCGACGGCGGGGGCCAATACGACCCCCACAACACCGGACAGTTCGTAGGCGACCTGCTGTCGTCGATCCTCCGCATCGACGTGAATCGCACTCACTCGGCGAAGCTCTACGGGATCCCAGCCGACAATCCGTTCCGCTTCACACCGGGCGCGCTGCCAGAGATTTTCGCGTTTGGATTCCGCCAGCCCTGGAAGATGAGCTTTGACCGCAAGTCAGGCGACCTGTGGGCCGGCGAGGTGGGCCAGGACCTCTGGGAGTCGATCTACCTGGTCCGCAAGGGCGGCAACTACGGATGGTCGGTCAGCGAAGGTCCGCAGATGGCGCGTCCGGACAAGGCGCTCGGGCCGACGCCGATCTCGCTGCCAGTCGTCGCGCACTCCCACTCGGAAGCGAGGTCGATCACCGGCGGCTACGTCTACCATGGCGAACGCCTCCCCGAGTTGCGCGGGGCATACATCTACGCTGACTGGGAAACCGGCCGGATCTGGGCGCTTCGTCACGAAGGCGGCAAGATGACCTGGCACCAGGAGCTCGACGACACGACCATCGACATCGCTGACTTCGCCGAGGACCACGCGGGCGAGCTGTACATGATGACCCACCACGACGGCCGCATCTATCAACTCGCACCGCGCCACGACAAAACGGACCGCTCCAGGGAATTCCCGCGCCTGTTGAGCGAGACCGGGCTCTTTCGCACGGCACGAACGCTCGATCCGATGCCTGGCCTGATCCCCTATTCGGTGAACTCGCCGCTGTGGTCCGACGGTGCGGACAAGCAGCGCTTCCTCGCCGTTCCCGGCGACGCCAAGATCCGCTATGCGTCGAACGAGCAGTGGCTATTGCCGGAGGGATCCGTGCTCGTCAAGACCTTCTCGCTCGGTGGAAGGCGCATCGAGACGCGGCTGCTGGTGCTTCTACCCGGCGACGCCACACGCGAACAGTGGGTGGGCTACGTGTACGTGTGGAACGATGCGCAGACCGATGCCGAACTGCTGCCGAAGGGATCGTTGGAAAAGACATACACCGTCAACGGCCAGCCGCACAAGTGGTATTTCCCTTCGCGCAATGACTGCCTGGTGTGCCACAACGAGAAGGCGCGTTTTGTGCTCGGCCTCAACGCGTGGCAAATGAACCGCAATCACGACTACGGCGGAAAGTCCGCGAACCAGATCGAGACGCTGCAAGCGATCGGGATGTTCGACCGTCCACCACGCGCTGCACCGGACCGCCTTCCGCGCCTGCCCGATCCTTCCGATTCCTCAGTTCCGCTCGAACAACGCGCCCGCAGCTATCTCCACGCCAACTGCGCCCACTGCCATCAGTTCGGCGCGGGCGGCAACTCCGATATCCGGTTGCTGTACCCGCTCGCCCTCAAGGACACGGCCACCGTGGGCGCCGATTCATTCCACGGAGCAATGGGGACGGAGGCGGGACGCATCATCACGGCTGGATCCCCGGAACAGTCCGTGCTTTACCGCCGTCTGGCCACGCGGGAAAGCGGCCGCATGCCCCACATCGCCTCCAATGCCGTGGACCAAGAGGCGGTCAAGCTGATCGGCGACTGGATCCGCGCGATGCGTTGATCAGAAGACAACCTTCAACCCGAACTGCAGATTCCGCGGACGCCCCGCACCTCCCACCTGTCCGAACGCCGGATTGCCCACCTGCGCGTTGGGCCGGTCGAACTCCGGGGTATTGCTGAAGTTGAACGCCTCGGCACGGAACTGAACCCGGACCTTCTCGGTCACCTGGAAGTTCTTATACAGCGCGAAGTCGAGGTTGGTCAGCGGCGGCCCACCCATCAGGTTCCGCGCGGCGTTGCCGAAGGTGAACGCAGCATTCCGGTCGAACGCCGCCGTGTTGAACCACCGGCCGAGCGACCTTTCGCCGCCGCCACGAAACCAGTTGCCAACGATGTTCGGCCGGTCGGTGCCGCCTGTGTTCGACGGATTGCCCTGCACGCTGAGATTGATGCGCAAACCCGACGACCGCGTGAAGATACCCGCCGCCGTCCAGCCGCCGAGGAACCGCCGGCCACGGAAGAACGGCAGGTCGTAGACGTAGTTCGCTACCACGCGATGCTTGAAGTGCTCATCAGCGAGCGCCCGTTCCGCGCGGAAGTTGCGGATATCCTGCGGCCCGTTCGACGTGGTGCCGATGCTCGCGCCTCCCTGCCCATCGCTCATCGTTTTCGAGAACACGTAGCTCCCCGATACGCTCAACCCGTTGGTGAGACGCTTGTCGACGCGCCACTGCATTCCGTTGTAGCTCTGGTTGGAATTGCCTGTCTCATACGTAATCCCGGCAATCGGGCCGACCGCGATATTCTCGGGCGGCACCACCAGCGAGCGCACCGGGCGGCGGTTGTTGATCGCACCGGCCGCCGGGGTGGGCTGATTGATGTCGTAGCTGCGCCGGATCTTCACCGCGCTGGATCCCACGTAGCCCACCTCCAACAGCACTTCACCGGGCAGTTGATGCTGGATGGTGAAGTTCCATTGCTGGTTATACGGATTCGGGCGGTCCGGATCCACTGTCGCGAATCCGATATTGCGGGCGTTGCGGGCGCTCACCAGGTCCGGCGGCAGGCCGTCCCGAAGGAACAGGCTGGGAATCACCGGGTCGGGCGTCAGCGTCGCGCTGTACTGGAACGGAGGGTTGTTCGCGAACACAGTCGTGCCAATCGTGTTGCCGATATAGATCCCATAGGCGCCGCGGAGCACGGTCTTGTCCAAAAGCCGGTAGGTGAAGCCGAAACGCGGGACGAAGTCGTTGGTATCGGTATGGACCCCGGCGCGGTCAAAGCGCGGCCCGTCGCGGAACAGCACTACGCGCGGCGCCGCGGGATCCGTGAAGTCCACAATGGACCCGCGGTTGTAGCGCGTCGTCCATTCCGGTTGAACCTCGTAGCGCAGGCCCGGAGTCAGTGTCAGCCGTTGGCTGACGCGCCATTCGTCCTGAATGAAGAACGAATGATAAGGACGGCGGTTGTCGGTCCACACCCAGTTCGACGTCTGGCCCTGGAACGCCGTGCCCAACAGAACATCGGCGATGGCGTTGCCTCCCCGCAGCGACACCGGGTCGCGTGTGTAGCGTCCATCGAAGCCGAAGTTTCCATGCGACTGCTGCGAGTTGAAAAGAAAGTGCTGCAGCCAGCTCAAGCTGGTGCCCCACTTCAGCGTGTGCTTCTGCCGGATCGACGTGAAGTTCACGATCAATTGCCGGTTCTGGCTACCGGAGTAATTCGGATTAAACGCGCCGATCCCGAGCGCGGCGTACCCGGAGGGATTGAAGATCGCCATGCCCGGAAGATCCAACTCCACCCCGCGCAAGCCGATCTCGCGGTTCAGGTTCTTGTCCACTGGCGAGGTGATCGCCGTGAACAGCTCGTTCCAGGCGGCTTTGGCTTCCATCAACAATGTGGGCGTGAAGATCCGGTTATAGCCGAGCATCGACGCCCGGCCTGTGTGGCTGAACGGCCGCGATCCGAACCAAGGCGCGCCCGGCCAGCTTGCCACCGACGGAATTGGATTGTTCGAGTGGCTGTAGCGCCCGTTCAACCGGTCGTTGGCCGAGAAGTTGTGATCGAACTTCGCATCCCATCGTGTGATGTCCTCCGGTGTCGGCGGATTGAAGTTGAAGTTGCGCGCCAAACCCGGCCTGTTGGGATCCGGATAGAAGGAGCCGAGTTTGGCTCCAACGCTATCGAGCCGGGCCTGAGGAATCCGGTTCCCGGGAAACGGGGACCGCTGCCGCGTCTGGGTGTTGTACGCCGCCGGATCGAAAATCGTGGTTCCCGGTGCGAGATCCGAGAAATCGCCCGACCGCTGCGGGACGGTGGGGACGGTCAGAAGCGCGGTGTCCGATTCCCGGATCCGCGTGGACTCCCAATCGCCAAAAAAGAACGTCTTGTCGCGCTTCACCGGTCCGCCGGTCGTGAACCCAAACTGATTCCGCTTGAAAGCCGGCTTCGGCTCGCCGGGAGGATCGAAGAAATTTTTGGCGTCAAAGGCTTCGTTGCGCAAGAAGTGGAACGCGCTCCCATGGAACTGGTTCGTGCCGGACTTCAGGTTCACGCTGATCACCCCTCCACCGGCCCTGCCATACTCCGCCGAAAACGAGTTCGTGAGGACCTTGAATTCCGAAATCGCGTCCACCGACGGCTTGATCACTTCGCCGCGCCGCGCCTGGGAGGCCCGCTGCATGGAGTTGTTGTCGACGCCGTCCAACTGGTAGGAGACCTCGTAAGCGCGCTGCCCGCTCGCGCTGAAACTGTCCTGGCGGCCCGCGGGCACGCGTCCTGCTCCGGCGGACAACAGCGCAAGCTGCAGGTAGTCGCGGCCGTTGAGTGGCAGTTCGACGATCTTTTGGTTGTCGATCACCTGGCCTCGCGCCGCCGACGCGGTCTCAAGCAGCGGCGCACGGCCGGTGATGGTGACCTCCTCGACCACCGCGCCGACTTCGAGCGTGATCTCCAGCCGTGCCTGCTGGCCGACTTGCAGTGTGATTCCGGTTTGCGTCACCGGCTTGAAGCCGTCTTTCGACAATCGGATCTGATAGCTTCCAGGTGGCAGGAGAGGCGCGACGAAGAAGCCAGCTTCGTTGGTCGCCGCGGTGCGCACCGTGCTCGTGTCGGTGCGGGTGATCGTTACGGTCACCCCTGGGATCAGCGCTCCGGTGGCGTCACGCACGGTCCCGCCAAGCTCGGCCGCGGTTTGGGCCAGCGCTCCGATGGCACCGAGGAGCAGCATTAAGAACAGCACAGCTATCCCTCCATCCAGGCGTAGGCCTGCTCCCGAACCTCATCCGGAAAGTCGTGGTCGCAGTCCGGATGCACAACTTGCAGCGCGTCCGCCGCGCCGTGGAGCCGGAACACTGGCAGCACGGCCTCGCGGATTCGCGCCACACTGTCCCACTTGAAATTCCCGTCGCGCTTGGGAGCATTGACAAACACGCGTCTTGGCGCAAGGGCGGCAATCAATTCGTAGAAATCGAACGGCACATTCGCGGGCTTGCCCAGGTAGGCGCCGATCCGCAGCATGTACCTCTCCTGGACCCAACCCTTGATGTTGCCGCCGTAGTAGTCGAGGAACGAATCGAATCCGCAGCTCGACACCACCGTCCGGATGCGGGGCTCGAACACCGCCGTGTAGATTGCGTTGTGCCCGCCGAGGGAATGGCCGATCGCACCATAGCCGCGGCGGACATAAGGAAGCGAGTCGAGCAGATCGAGCGCGCGGATGTTATCCCAAATCGCCTTCATCGTCCCGCTCTTGTAGCCGAGACCCGGAATGTCGGGCTTGTAGCTGGCCAGATGCGGATAGCTCGGCGAGATCGTGACCCAGCCGCGGGCAGCCAGCTCCGACGCGTACTGGCGGTGAGGACGGCCGCCGAGTCCCACGACGACGCGGTAGCCGTCCCGGTTGTCAGTGGGATGCAGACAAATCGCGCCGCGGGCCGCTTTCCCCTGCAATGCGGTCTTGGGAATACACAGGAACGCCGTAGTGCGATTGGCAGGCTCGGACGAGTACTCAATCGCCCGGCGTACATAGCCGCCCATGTCCGTCTCGTCCTGCACCTTCACGCCCAGCGCGCACCGCTTCGCATTGCCCGGCAGCGGACCCGTGACGCGCTGCATACCCGCGAGCGCCTCCCTCCGCCGCTGCTGCCACTCGACGGGTGTTGACGCGTTCCGGACCGCACCGGAAGCGTCCTTGTACTCGAGCAGGTTCGTGCGGCTCAGTCCGCGGATCGGCGGCACGGCACCGGATTGGGCGGCGAGCGGCATTGCGGCCAGCAGGTGGCGGCGGGACATCAGCATTCCCGCATCCTACCAGACGCGTGTCTGGTAGAATGCCAGCATTATGCTGACGCGACGAACCCTGCTCGCCTCCCTGGCTCTGGCGCCTTCCGCCCTGCCCCAGCAACCCGATCTCCACCTGCGCGCGCGATCCCGCCGCCAGGGCATCCCCTTCGAGCGCGAGCTGGTGTGGAAGCCGGCCGAAACCGCCATCATCATTTGCGACATGTGGAACGACCACTATTGCAAGAGCGCGGCGCGCCGTCTGGAACTGATGATCCCGCGCATGAACCATGTGACCGGCGAGGCCCGTAAGCTTGGTGTACGCGTGATCCACGCCCCCAGCGGCACAATGGACCAGTACGAGGGACATCCCGCCCGCAAGCGGATGAAGGCGGCCGAGGAAAAGGCGCCTCCCGTGCCGATCGCCAAATGGTGCTACCTCGACTTGAAGGACGAGTCAGCGCTGCCAGTGGATGACGCCACCGAGCCCTGCGACGACTCCGTTGTGGGCGCGCGCGTCCGCGTGTTCAACCGCCAGCATCCTGGACTCGTGATCAACGACATCGACGGCATCTCCGATTCCGGCCAGGAGATCTACAACTTCTTCGAGGAGAACGGCATCAAGAACATCGCCATGATGGGCGTGCACACGAACATGTGCGTTCTCGGCCGTCCCTTTGGAATCCGGCAACTGGTCCGCCTGGGCAAGAACGTCGTCCTCGCGCGCGATCTCACCGACGCCATGTACGATCCGCGCCAGGCGCCCTGGGTGTCGCATGAGCGCGGCACGAGCCTCATCCTCGAGCACGTTGAAAAGTTCTGGTGTCCCACCATCGCGGGCGAGAACCTGACCCGCACGGGCCGCGGAGCCGCGGCATGAGCGCCACTGTCCGGCCAAGCGTGAAGGCCGCGGACTCAGCCGCGGCGGTCGAGTGGACCGACAAGCGCTGGTGGGTGGTGTGCTTGCTGAGCTTCGGGATGGTGATCGCCTACCTGGACCGCGTGAACCTGAGCGCCGCGCTCACCGAGATCGGGAAGGCCTACTCGCTCGACAAAGAGCAGCAGGGCATGGCGATGTCGGCGTTCTTCTGGACCTACACCGCGTTCCAGATTCCGTCCGGCCTGCTGGTGGACCGCTTCGGAGTCCGCTGGCCGTATTTCTTCGGGTTCTTGCTCTGGAGCATCGCCTCGGCCTTGACACCATGGATGACGGGCCTCACGGCTCTGATCGCGATCCGCATGCTGATCGGACTCGGCGAGTCGGTGGTCACCCCGTCGAGCATTCGCTACCTCAGCCTGCACTTCTCCGAGAAGCAGCGCGGCCTGGCGGTCGGCCTCTACATGACCGGGACCAAGATCGGTCCGGCGATCGGGATACCGATCGCCGCGTACCTGGTGAAGAACTACGGATGGCAGTCGATGTTTCCGATCATCGGGCTGGCCAGTCTGGTCTGGTTGATCCCGTGGATGACCTGGGTTGGCAAGGACGACATCGCCGCTCAACCCTCGGAAAAGCGCGCCGCGTCACAGAATCAACCGAGCGTATCGATCGGGCAGATCCTGAAGAGTCCCGCCATGTGGGGCGTGATCATCGGCACTTATTGCTACATGTACTTCGTGTACTACTGCATGACCTGGATGCCGAGCTATTTCCGGGAGCGGCACAACATGTCGATCGACAAGATGAGCTGGTACGCATTCGTCTCGTTCGGCGGCATGGCAGCGGTGGCGGCAATCGCGGGCTGGGTGGCGGACCGGATGATTTCGAAGGGCGGAGATCCGGTGAAGGTCCGAAAGGGATTCACCATCGCCGGATTCCTGGTGGCGGCGACCCAAACGCTCAGCGTGTTCACCGACTCGGTGCCGCTGATGATCTTCTTCACGGTGTTCTCGCTTTGCGGACTTGGCCTCGCAACCGCGAACTATTGGGCGTTGACGCAGACGCTTGTGCCTGGAGGGCGCAGCGCACTGGTGGCGGGAATCCAGAACACCGCCGCGAACCTGGCCGGCGCAGTGACAGCATGGCTCAGCGGATGGCTGATCCAGACGACCGGATCCTTTGACGCGCCGATCAAGATGGTCGGGTTCTGGCTGATTCTGGGGGTAGGCTGCTACTGGCTGCTGGTCCGCCGGGAGTACGCGCCGAAGACTGCTTGAGGGGCGGCCCGGGATTTTTTCACCCGACAGGTGAGATTTTCCGCCGCGTCAACACACATATATAGTGTGGGGACACTTGACCACGGTTCAAAACGAATGTCCGACCGCGACCGCAGGGCTTTCCTCGCGGTTGCCGGTTGCCTTGGCTTGAACGAGCCTGCACAGGTTCGTCAGGCCCAACGCGAAATCGTTCCAGGGCAGAAGATCGCCGATCATCTGTACGAAGTCCGCCAACAGGATGGCGTTTGGCGGCTGGAGCGCGTTGAATCTTTGGCGCAATGGGACAAGCGAGAAATCCAAAAAATCGTCGAACGGGTAATGTCGGTCTCACTCGTGCCCAGGATGAGGCGGCGGGACATCTACCTCCGCATTCTGGTTTTGACCCGGCGCAGGTGTCCGCCGCGCCTTCCGCGGTATTTCTTGCGGAAGCGGGGCGACCTCGACGTCAAGCTCCGGGTCCGCTACAAATTCGTCTGGAGAATGCCGGCATCGGAGCTGTTCCAGATGGGCCGCGCGTCGGTGTTGCCGTTCGTACCCCTCACACGGCACACGTTCAAGGATATGTTGCGTGCGATCGAGCTTCTCCGGAAGAGCCGCGACGAAGACTTGTGCAGCCAGTTCTTATGCCATGCCCGGGTGAAGTACTCTGAAATAGAGATCAGGAGGTTCGCAAAGATGTTGGAAGAGCAAACTGTCCAAATTCTGGCTCAGACCGCTGCCGGGAAAAAACTGGCTCGTCAGAGCAAGGAAAAGGGAATCGAGAAGGGCATCGAGAAGGGCCGCTTGGCCGGACTTCGCGACGCCATCCGGAGTCTGCTCATGGACCGCTTTCCCACCTTGGCCGGACACCCGTCGATCGCAGGCCTTGAAGACTATGACCGTGCCCAACAGGTCTTTTCCCGCCTCCTAAAGGCCACGACTGTGCGCGAAGCCCGCCAAGCCCTGCGATAGCTGCCAGCCGCAGACTCCTACCCCTGCAGCGGGTTCCACACGGGAGCCATCTTTAGCACGAACCCGTCCACTGGACCCTCCCCCGCCACTTCCCGCGGGTCCATGAGTACCTCCACGGCCACGCCCGGACGGTAAATTTCCACTGTGCGCGTCTCCGGATCAATCAGCCAGGCAAGTTGCGCGCCGTTGGTTATCCACTCCGTCATCTTCTCCCGCAGCGCGCGCATCCGGCCGGACTCGGATTTGAGCTCGATCACGAACTCCGGGCACAGACGCCAAAAGCCCCCCGGATCGCCCAGACTCCGTGCACGCTGCCTGGATACCCACGCCGCGTCCGGAGACCGCCTCGCGCCATTCGGAAGCACCCAGCCAGTCGATGAATCGAATGTCAGGCCTAGTTGCTGCTGCCGTGCCCAGTCACGCAGTTGCCCGCCGATCTCACTGTTCCTCGCGCCCGTCATCGTGACCGCCTGGGGCATGACGATCAGATCTCCTTCCGCCGTCACCTCGAACGAGAGGTCCGGGTGCTGCGCGCAAAGCTCGACGAACTGTTCATCGCTCATCGGGCCTACCGTTAGCACCGCGGGGAGATACGCCTCGTCCACCAGGAATGCCATGCCAATAGTATAGGCACTATCGCCGGATCCGCTCGAGCAAATCCTGCACCCGCGGCCGGATCCCGTCACCGGAATCGCACAAGGCCAACGCCCGCTCCAGTGCCTCCACCGCCTCCTCCCGCCGCCGCTGCCCCGCCAATAACTCCCCCAGCATCCAATACGGCTCCGGATCCCGCGGATCGATCCGCGCCGCCTCGTGGCACCAGTTCTGAAACGCGCGGATTTCGTTGGTGTCCATCGACAACCTCGCCAGGGTCTTGCACGCCTCGGCATAGTCCGGGTGGACCTGCACCGCGTTCTCAATCAACTCGAACGCCTCATGAAGATCGCCCGATGACGCCGCTTCGAGCCCGGCCTGATACAGCCTGCGCGCCTCCTCGGGAACCACCAGCGTCAGCTCAGCCTCGCCCGGACCCGGTCGCTCAACGCTTTCCCATCCACCCGCTTGCCCGCGAGCTTGCCCTTGGCCGCGCTCACCACCTGGCCCATCTGCTTCAACGATGTGATCCCGGTCTCGGCCATCGCTTCGCCAATCGCCGTGTCCATGTCCGCATCGGAGGCGAGCGACGGCATGTAGCCCTCGAGCATCTTGGCCTCCGCGTCTTCCTTGGCCGCCATCTCTTCGCGGCCGCCCTTGCGGAACATGTCCGCGGCTTCGCGGCGCTGCTTGAGCAGTAGATTCAGAATCTGCTGTTCAGCCGGCTCGTCGGCTTCTTTCATGTTGTCGGCCTTGTACTTCATCAGCGCCGTCTTGACGCCGCGCGTGACGCTCAGCCGGAGCTCGTCCTTCGCCTTCATGGCCTCGACCATGTCCTTCTGCACTCGATCCAGTAGTGGCATGCCTGTTTGCTATTCTATCTATAGCGAACTCCTCTTCGCTGTCCTCGTTTCACCCAATATCCACCGTCATCCCAATCAATGCACATAAAGAAGCAACGCCTGCTCACGCCGGGCCCCACACCGCTTTATCCACCGGCACTGCACGCCATGATGGCGTCGGACCTGCACCACCGTACGGAAGATTTCCGCAAGGTGTACCAGGCCTGCGTGTCGGATCTCAAGGAAGTCCTCGCAACCAGCTACGATGTCGTGCCACTGGTCGCCTCCGGATCCGGAGCCATGGAAGCCTCGGTGTCAAACCTGTTCAGCAAGGGTGACAAGGTGATCGTGTGCGTCGCCGGCAAGTTCGGCGAGCGCTGGGAAGGGATCACCAAAGCCTACGGATTGGAACAAGTGGTCCTGCGCGAGGAATACGGCGGCGCGGTCTCCGCGCAAAGCGTGGCGGCTGCGCTGGCCGCAAACCCGGACGCCAAGGGCGTCTTCATTCAAGCCTCCGAAACCTCCACCGGCGCCGCACATGACATCGAGGCCATCGCCAGGCACGTGGCCGCCACCGGCGCGATCCTGGTTGTCGACGGCATCACCGGCGTCGGCACCCAGCCCCTGAAGATCGAAGAGTGGGGCATCGACGTGTTGATCGGCGGATCTCAGAAAGCATTCATGATTCCTCCGGGGCTCGCGTTTCTGGCCATCAGCCCCAAGGCCTGGGCCCGCGCGGACGCCTCCGATCTGCCCAAGTACTACTTCAATCTCAAGAAGGAAGCCAAGAACGCCGCCGCCGGTGAGTCAAGCTGGACCCCAGCCACTTCGCTGATGCTCGCGCTCGCCGAAGCACTCAAGTACATCAAGTCGATCGGCATGGACAAATTGATCGACAACGCTCAATTGCTCGCCAAGGCGACACGGGAAGCCGCCGCCGCGCTCGGACTCGAGCTGTTCTCACCCGGATCCCCTGGGTCCGCGGTCACCGCCATCAAGGCGCCGGCCGGCATGGACTCAGGCGTCATCGTTAAGGGCTTCAAGCAGCGCTTCGGAGCCATCATCGCCAATGGCCAGGGATCGATGAAGGGCCAGATCTTCCGCATCGCGCACCTGGGCTATTTCGACTTTGCCGACCTGTTCGCGATGGTCGCCGCCCTTGAGCTGCTGCTCATCTCCAATGGCCATCCAGTGACGCTCGGCGCGGGAGTCACCGCTGTCCAACGCGTCTACGCCGAAGCCGCCGGGATCAAGGTTTAGACGGGAGCAAAGATGAAAGTTCTAGTCGCTGAACCACTCGCCGACGGCGCAATCCAGCTCCTCAGGGACGCTCCAGGATGCGAAGTGGTTGTGTCCAGCCCCAAGGAGTACGGGGCGCACCTGGCCGATTGTGAGGCCTTGGTTGTCCGCTCCGCGGTGAAGGTCAACAAGGATGTCCTGGCCCAGGCGCCAAAACTGCGCGTCATCGGGCGCGCTGGTGTCGGAGTCGACAACGTGGACATGGATGCGGCCACCGCCGCAGGCGTCCTGGTGATGAACACACCCGGCGGGAACGCAGTGTCAGTGGCCGAGCACACGCTCGCATTCATGCTCTCGCTGGCCCGCGCGATTCCACAGGCGAGCGCCTCGACCAAGAGCGGCAAGTGGGAAAAGAAGAAGTTCCTCGGCAACGAGCTGCGCGGAAAGACGCTCGGCGTCGTCGGACTTGGCGCAATAGGGCGCGAAGTGGTCCGGCGGGCCAAGGCGTTCGAGATGCGGGTCCTCGGCCACGACCCCTACGTCAGCCCGCACATCGCCGCCGATCTCGGCGTTGAACTCGTCGAACTCGACACGCTTTACTCGTCCTGCGATTTTCTCTCGTTGCACGTCGGCGTCACCGCGGAAACCCGCCACATGATCAACGCCGCGGCGCTCGGCAAGATGAAGCCGGGCGTCCGGATTGTGAACTGCGCGCGCGGCGAGCTTATCGATCAAGCCGCACTGCTCGCGGCTCTTGAATCCGGCAGGGTCGCAGGCGCCGCCCTGGATGTTTTCGACAAGGAGCCGCCAGCGGAAGGCGATCCGATTCTCCAGCCCGTGAACCTGCTGGCCACACCCCACATCGGTGGATCCACGGAGGAGGCGCAGGAGATCGTCGGCGTCCGGATCGTCCAGCAGATGATCGAATACCTCACCAGCGGTGTCGCGATCAACGCAGTAAACATGCCCTCGCTGTCGCCGGACCAGTACAAGGCCGTCGGGCCATGGCTCGACACAGCCGAGCGGCTCGGAACCTTCGCGTCGTACCTGGCATCGGGCAACCCGACGGGCGTGCGCATCTGCTACCGCGGCCGGCTGGCCAACTACAATACGCAGTTGATCCGGAATTCAGCCGTCGCTGGAGTGCTCAACCGCTCGCTCCAGCAGAGGGCGAACATGGTCAATTCCTGGTCGATCGCCAAGGAGCGCGGGTTGGTCGTCACCGAAAGCCACGAACGAGATCTGCCGGATTCAGTTCGCGTCGAGTTGTCGACGGCCAAGGGTACGGTCGGGATCGAGGGCTCGCTGGTGCTCGGCAAGCCCCGCCTGACGCTGGTCGACGGCATCCCGCTGGAGGCGGCGCTCACCGGCCACCTGACCGTCATGCGCAACCGCGACGTTCCCGGGGTCATTGGGCACATCGGAACGGTGCTCGGCGCCAACTCGATCAACATCGCCAACTTCTCGCTCGGACGCAAGGAGCACCCCGACTCCGACGGAGTGATCGCGATTTCTGTTGTAGAGACCGACGATCCGGTTCCGGAAAACGTGCTGGCGGAGCTGAAAAAACACCCCGCCGTGCTGGCCGCCCGTGTGGTGGAACTCTCGGTCTAAGAGTACTCAAACCAGGGCCGCAAATTTTGCTAATCTATTGATTAGGAAAATTTACACACCATGGCAGCGAGCAAGCCCGCCTTCGCGCAAAGCGCGCAAGTGCAGCATCCAAAGTTCGGACTCGGAAGCGTTGTGTCGTGCAATGACGAGTACATCGTCATTAAATTTGACGAGCACGGCGAAAAGAAGTTCGTTCTACAGATCGTTCTCCCGAACCTGAAAAAGAGTGACCGCACGCCGCCGTCGGAGCGGAAAAAGCGGGCTACCACCAAGAAAGCCGCCGCGGCTCCGGTGGTCGCAAAGGCCGTCGGTGAACGCGTCGACATGACCTGATCCCGCCATGAGGTGGCTCGTCGCGGCGCTCCTAGCGGCATTCGTGTCCGCCCAAGCGGCGTCAGGACCCGGGCAAGGTTCGCTCGTGGTCATCGGTGGGGGACAGGTGGGAGACGCCATCCTGAAGTCCTTTATCGAACTGGCCGGTGGCAAGGACTCCCCTCTTGTTGTCATTCCGACCGCCGGCGAAGCCGACACCTATTCGCAGGATTGGCAGGGCGCGGCGTTTCTCCGGCGCGCCGGTTGCGCCCAGGTATCGATCCTCCATACCCGTGACCGCAAGGTCGCCGACTCACCGGAATTCGCGGAGATGCTCCGTTCGGCCCGCGGCGTCTTCTTCACCGGCGGACGCCAGTGGCGGCTGGTCGACGCCTATATGAACACGGCCGTCCAGCGCGAACTCGAGGGCGTACTCGAGCGTGGCGGAGTGATCGCCGGGAGTTCGGCCGGTGCTTCGATCCAGGCGTCCTACCTGGTGCGAGGTGCGCGTGAGGGCAACCAGATCATGATGGCACCCGGTTATGAACAGGGATTCGGCTACCTGCGCGACACCGCGGTCGATCAGCACCTGCTCCGGCGCGGCCGCCAGAACGACTTGACCGCGGTGGTGCTCAAGCATCCAAACCTGCTGGGCATCGGGATCGACGAGTCGACGGCAATCGTGGTCCGCGGCAACCAGTTCGAGGTCGTCGGAACGAGCAAGGTCGCGATCTATGAACACGGGCGCCCGTTCTATTTCCTCGACCCCGGGGAACGGTTCGACCTCGAACGGCGCCGCAAGCTTCAGTGACCACGGCGATCGCTTTCGACCGGTTCCAGTAGCGCTACTCCTCGGGCTTTTTTTCGCGGACGCTGTCGAGCAGCCGCTTGGCGACATCCTTTCCCTGCGTGAAAGCGTCCTCGTAGGCGTCCTTCCGTTCGCTCGCGGTGAAGCCGTAGCCCGCGCGGTACAGCCGTTCCAGGGACTTGCCCTCGACATAGGTCGCCGCGAATGCGATCGCCGCTTTCGGAATGATGCCGCCACCCAGCGGGATCTTGCTCACAAGCTCGCGCGCGATCGCCCGCCAGCCGACAGCGCCCGCGATGATCGAGGCGACTTCCGGCTTCTGCTCCCGGTATCCCACCGGCCGGTTGCTCGCGGCCGCCAGCAGGAACGCCATCCGCACTTGATTCACCGTCAGCACCGCCGAATCCGACACCGCCTCCGGAATCGCCCACGGAATCGAGATCCCCGGCGCGATATCAGGCAGCGCGGTGGCGATAGAGAACATCGCGTTCTCCTTCGAAACCTGATAGACGATCTTGTCGGCCACCGGCTTGTGGAACGCCTGGAAATTGCGCGCCAGCGCCAGCCACAGCCCGGGCTTGGCGTCGAGAACATCGCTCACCATCCGGTGCGGACGGTCCGGACGGAACACGAAAGCACCACGCGGACGATCCATGCCCTCGGAATAGATGTCGACATCGAAGTCGCGCGCGGCATGTGCGCCGCTGGCGCGAAACAGCGACCGCAGCGATTCCTTCCGCCGCTCGGCCGACATCGTGTCCGGAACTAGAAACTCCTCGATCCTGGCATGGCCAACGGCGTCCGGGGCGATAATCCGGATGTCGAGCGGACGCTCAGCGTCCTGGCGCACCTCCGACGGATTCAACTGCTCGATCGCTCGCTTGACTTGCTTGAGAATTCCCAGTGCCATAGTTCTCCTCCACGGCCGTTCTCAGAAATGTTACCCCGGTGGACGCGCCCCACGCAGCCGCAGCACCGCCCGGACCTCGTCCGCACGCGCCAGCCCCACTCGTTCCACCTCGATATCAGATGAGTAATACCGCAGCAGGGTTTCAGTCGACGGATGGAACTCGAGCGCCGGCGCGACCAGGAACAGGCGCGGCGGATCCTCACGCAGCCGCACTCCCGGAAAATATCCCATGCGCGCGAAATCCCCTTGCGACTGGTGCCAGCGCACCCGCATCCAGTAGTCGAGCGCCTGGATGGGCAGGTTCAGATCCGCGCTAGCTTTCAACTCGAGCACGGCCAAGCGTCCGTCCTGGCCCGCCGCCAGCAGATCCATCACTCCGCGGTCGATTCCCGCGATGGCCGGAACCTGGCCATAGACGGGTTTGGGCAGCAGCCCGGCGTCAATCTCCTGGATGTTTGCGCGGACCAGCTTTTCGAGCACCGCCTCAGGCGCTGCGGCAACCGCCGGCTTGCGGTCCACGGCTGCCTCCACCACGGTATCGAGATTCCCCCGTGGTGCGGGGCGCCGCCAGGCTCTCGCCTTCTTCGTTGTAGGTGAACACGCAAATCCGCGCCGCTGCCGGATTCATGCACTCGACCCGCAGGCACGTGGTACGCTCGGACCCTTCGGCAAGAAACATCGCCAGCCCCTCGACCATGACCCGCCGCTCCCGCATCCGCAAGTGGTCGAGCCAGATCAGTCCCGCCGCCAGCGCGCCATCCGCCGCCGGAACTCCCGCGGGCGAAGCAATCGCCGCCCAGCCATGGCCGCCTTGCCGCACCAACGCGCGCGGATAGACCGGAGACAGGCTGTGTTCGAGATCGGTCTCCGCCGTGAGCTGAGCCACGGTCCAGCCCGCGAACTGGCGATGTAGAAACTCCCGCAGCTTCTCGCGGAGCGCCAGCCTTCCCGCGCGCTTCACAGGATCCGCAACCGAGGGCCGCGCCTGATCAACGATCGCCACCATGCCGGTCTTCTTCCCAAAGCGTTCCACTTCGAGGTCCAGCCGTGCTGCCGACCGCCGCGTCACCGAGACTACGCGGCGGGTCAACGTCCGCGAATCGCTCCACACCTGTAATACGGCGCGTGTACCGAATGGTTCCAACGAAAACCGCCCGGCGGCGAGCGGCAGGGCCTCCTCGCCCGCCTCCAGTAGCACTGGCGATGCGGCGCTGGCCAGAAAATCCGTGATCCCGGCAATGAGAAGATTCGTCACCCTAAAATGTAAGTGCGTGCTGAAGGAAAATATCGCAGCGGTTGAAGAAAAAATTTTACGGGCCTGCCAGTCGGCCGGCCGCAGGCGTGAGGAGATCACGCTCGTGGCGGTAACCAAGGTCTTTCCAGCGGACGTGATCCTGGAGGGCTACGAACTGGGCCTGCGAGATTTCGGCGAGAACTACGTGCAGGAGTTCGAGTCCAAGCACCCCCTGGTAGGGGGCCTGAGCGAAGCGCGGTTCCACCTCATCGGACACCTGCAGTCGAACAAGTCCCGCAAGGCCGCCGACCTGTTCCACGTGATACAAACAGTCGACTCCGCAAAGCTCGCCCGCCGTCTCAACGAGACCGGAAAGCCCCTCGGCGTGATGATCGAGGTCAAGCTCAGCGAGGAAGAGTCCAAGGCCGGCGCGGCTCCACACGAGGTCACCGAGGTCGCGGAGGCCATCCGCAACTGCCCCAATCTCAACCTGATGGGGCTGATGACCATGCCGCCCTGGTCAGACGATGCCGAGCCCTCGCGTCCCTACTTCCGCCGCCTCCGCGAACTCGCCGCGCCCCTCGGAATCACCTGCCTGTCGATGGGCATGTCACACGATTTCGAGGTCGCGATCGAGGAAGGCGCCACCCACATCCGGGTGGGGACGGCGTTGTTCGGCAAGCGGAAAAAACCGTGACCATTGGCTACCATTCGCCGATGCCGCCCGCCCGGACGGGGGTAGCGGAATATAGCCAGTCGCTGGTGAACGCGCTCCGCCGCATTGCGGACGTTGATGTGAATCCTCCCCCCAGCCGGTGGACCGCCAATGTCTACAACGTTGGCAATAACCTCCTCCACCGGGAGATCTACGCCAACGCTCTCCGCTTCCCCGGCGCGGTATTGCTGCATGACGCGGTGCTCCACCACTTTTTCCTTGGTGCAAACGACCGTCAAGCATACGTGGACGAGTTCGTTTACAACTACGGCGAGTGGCACCGGTCGACCGCGGAGCACCTCTGGAAGGATCGCGCGCAGTCAGGACACGCCGCGGTCTACTTCCGTTATCCGATGCTGCGAAGGCTCCTCGAATCCGCGCGCGCCGTCGCCGTGCACAACGCAGCCGCCGCGCGAATCGTGCGGGAACACGCGCCTTCGGTACCCGTTGTGGAGATCCCGCACCTGCTCGAACCGCCGCCACCTCCACCCGCAGTGCGGCTGTTTCCGGAACAGCGCTTCGTATTTGGCATATTCGGACACCTGCGGGAGTCCAAACGCATCCCCGTGGTGATCGGCGCGTTCCGCAGGATCCGTCGCGCAATTCCGGGTGCGGCCCTGGTGATCGCGGGCGAGTTCGTCTCGCCGGATCTTGCGCGCGCGATCCCGAACAGCGAACCCGGGATCATCCGCGTCCCCTACCTCCCGGAGCGTGGCTTCTGGGATCTCGCCCACTCGGTGGACTGTTGCATCAGCCTCCGCTACCCCTCCGCCGCCGAGACCTCCGGAATTGCCATCCGCCTGATGGGCGCGGGCAAGCCCGTCATCGTTACTGCCGGAGAGGAGACCGCCGCCATGCCGGACACCGCGGGCCTGCGGGTGGACCCCGGACCGCCTGAGGCCGAGATGCTCGCGGCATACATGCTCTGGCTGGCCAAGAATCCGGCGCAGGCCTCCTGGATCGGCGGGCAAGCAGCCCAGCACATCCGCACGCATCACGATCCGGACCGGGCGGCACGCCTGCTTCTGGCTACAATGAAAAATTAATGCCTCGTGTCCGCTTCGCGCCCTCTCCAACGGGCTACCTGCACATCGGCAGCGCCAGGACATTCATTTTCAACTGGCTGTTCACCAGAAAAAACAACGGAACGATGATTCTCCGGATTGATGACACCGACATCGACCGGAACACCGAGACATCGCTTCAATCGATTTACGACGGGCTGAACTGGCTCGGACTCGGGTGGGACGAACACTACCGCCAGTCCGAACGCCTCGATCTCCACCGCCGCCAGGCACTCGCAATTTTCGAAAAAGGACTCGCCTACCGCGATTTCACTCCAGCCCACGCCGGAGCCGACGACGACGAGCGCAAAAGCGCGTGGCTGTTCAATCCTGGTATGCCGGACCTCCCGCGTGAGGAAAGTGACCGCCGCGCCGCCGCGGGCGAGCCGTTCGTGCTGCGTTTCAAAGTCCCGCGCGGAACAGGGCGCGTAATCCGTTTCGCCGACGGAGTCTACGGCGAACAGGAGAAGGACGCCGATGACGTCGAGGATTTCGCCCTGCTGCGATCCTCCGGCCTGCCGACGTATCACATGGCCTCGTGCGCCGATGACGCCGACTTGCGGATCACCAACATCATCCGCGGGCAGGACCACCTGTCGAACACGTTCAAGCACATCCTGCTCTTCGAAGCGATGGACGCGCCGGCCCCGGAGGTCGCGCACCTGCCGTTGCTCATCGCGCCCGACGGATCCAAGCTTTCCAAGCGGCGGCACGGACCTGTCGTCAGCGTCACGACGTACCGGGACGCCGGGTTCCTGCCACACACCTACGTGAACTTCCTGTGCCTGCTCGGCTGGTCCCCCAAGGACAATCGCGAACAGATGACGCGCCAGGAGCTGCTCGACGCGTTCTCCCTCGCCGGAGTCAATCGCGCCAACGCGGTGGTGAATTTCACTGAAGCGGATCCGATCGACCCCAAGGCGCTTTGGCTGAACTCGCAGCATCTGCGGGCGTGGCCGGTCGAGGAGTTGATCCCCTTGGTTGCCGCGGCATTGACGGCCGCCGGACTCACACCGCCTGGCGATGCGGCGAAGTTCGGCCACACGATCGAGGTGCTGCGCTCGCGTTTCGCATCGCTGCTCGACTTTGCCGGACGCGGACGCCCCTACTTCTCAGACGAATTCGAAATGCAGCCGGACGCAGCGGCGAAGCTCGATGTCCCGCAGGCGCGGGAGCTGCTGCGCGAGCTCGGCGCGCGGCTGGAGAAGGCGCCCGAGTACACCGAGGCCTCGGTCGAGTCCACGCTCCGGGAGCTTGCGGCGGAGAAAGGCGTCAAGGCGGGCGTCCTGATCAACGGAGCACGGGCCGCGCTCACCGGGCAGACCGCGGGTCCGAGCGCCTTCGCGGTGTTTGATTGTGTCGGACGGGACCGCGCGGTGGCGCGGCTGAGGAATCTATAGAATCATGGCAATACTCGGAATTGGCGGCGTCCGCAACGATGCCGCATGCGCGCTGCTGGACCGCGGAAAGCTGACCGCGGCCGTCGAGCAGCGCAAGATCGCCCGCTTCCATCGCGTCGGCGAGCTGCCGAGGGAGGCGATCCGCGCATGTCTCAAGATCGGCAAGAAAGCGGCCGTACAGGTGGAGATCGTGACTCTGGTCCGTCCCATTGGCGGCGGCACGGAGAACACCCTTCACCTGGAACTCCGCGGCATGTTTCCGCATGCGCAGGTGGTGATCATGGATCATCACACGGCGCACGCGGCATCGGCATTCTACGCGTCCGGCTTTGAAGAAGCCACTGTTCTGACGCTCGACCGCGCCGGCGACCTGCGCTGCGGCGCGCGCTGGCACGGCCGGGGAACGCACCTCGATCTTGATCGCGAGCTCTACTTTCCCGACTCGATCGCCGAGTTGTACACGCGCGTCACCGAACTGCTCGGCTACCAGCCAAACGCCGACGAGCACAAGGTCCAGTGGCTATCGACTTCCGGCGATGACCGGTTCGCTGCGCTGTTTGGCGAGATTCTCGGGGTGTCCAGCGGCAACTGGCCGCGCCATGACCGCGGCTACTTCGATTCCACCCGCATCGGATCGGGCGGATTCTCCGGGCGCTTGTACCAGGCGCTGGGGATTCCGGAGGGCTCTCCAGTCCCGGGTGAACTGCGCGCGCATGTCGCCGCTGGAATCCAGCAGGCCACCGAGCAAGCGGTGCTGACCATGGCGGGAGACGGGGAGAATCTGGCCCTCGCCGGAGGGCTCGCCTTCAACGCGCTGCTCATCCAGGCACTCGAGAACTCCGGCCGCTGGCGCCGCGTGTTCGTGCAACCGGCGGCGGGGAACGCGGGAACGGCGATCGGTGCGGCCTACTATTCGTGGCACAACATCCAGCGGCAGCCTCGTGGCGAGGCGATGAACACGTTGTGCCTGGGTCCCGAGTTCGACCGCGAGGAGATTAAGCAGGTCCTGGAGAACTGCAAGCTGCGGATGCGCCACCTGCTGACCACGGGCGAACTGATCCAGACCGCGGTCCACGAGCTGAACGAGCACCGGATCATCGCGTGGATGCACGGGCGGATGGAGTTTGGTCCACGCGCGCTCGGCAACCGGAGCATTCTGGCGTCACCGGACAATCCATACTCCACCGAGAACCTGAACCGGTTCATCAAGCACCGCGAGCCATTCCGGAAGTTCGCAGCTTCCGTTCCGGAGGAACTGGCGGGCGAATATTTCGACTCCGGTCCCAACGCGCGGTTCCTGGCAACCGTGGGCAAAGTCCGTGACAAGTACCGGAAGAAGTTCGAGGCGGCCTCGCTGGGCGGCGGACTGGTGCGGGTCCACGCGGTCCGCAAAGAGGACAACCCGCTCTATTGGGAGCTGCTGCACGCTTTCGGAGCCGCCACCGGGCTGCCCGTGCTTTATAACACGAGCTTCAACCTGTTCGGCGATCCGCTGGTCTGCTCGCCGCGCGACGCCGTCCGGAGCTTCTACTCCTCGGGTATCGACTCGCTGTTCGTCGGGCACTTCCTGTTGCAGAAGTAGCCGTGTCCCGGCCGCTCATCGCAGTTCTGGGTCCCACCGGATCAGGCAAGAGCGGACTGGCGATCCACCTTGCGCGCTGTTTCGGCGGCGAAGTGATCAACTGCGACTCGGTGCAGGTCTACCGGGGATTCAACATCGGGACAGCCAAAGCTGCCGTGGAGGAGCGCGGCCAGGTGCCGCACCACCTGATCGACATCCGCGACCCCCACGAAGTCTTCACGGCGGGAGATTTCGCCCGTTGCGCCCGGGAAACGATGGCCGGGATCGCACTCCCCATTCTTGCGGGGGGCACGGGATTCTACGTGAGGGCGTTGCTCGAGGGGTTGTTCGCGGGTCCGGAGCGCAACGAGGCGCTTCGGGCGAAACTCCTGGACAGGCAGCGGCGGCGCCCGGCATCGGTCCACCGGATTCTGGGCCGGCTCGATCCGGTGGCGGCGGCACGGATCCACCCGAACGATGTCAACAAGACCATCCGCGCGGTTGAGATCGCCGTTTCGGCGCGGAAGCCGATGTCGGAGTTATTCAAATCCGGACGGGACGGATTGAAGGGATACGAATGTCTATCTCTAGGACTTAATCCTCTGCGGGGAGAGTTGTATTCTCGGCTAGACGAACGAACCGCGAAAATGTTTGCAAGCGGGCTGGTGGATGAGGTCCGGAACCTTTTGGAGCGGGGTGTTCCGCCCTCGGCTAAGCCGTTCGAGTCGCTCGGCTATTCCCAGGCGCTCCGTCTGGTGCGGGGAGAAATCACCCAGGATCAAGCGGTTAGCGAGACCCAGCTCCGGACTCGCCAATACGCCAAGCGCCAGTGGACTTGGTTCAGGCGGCAAGCCGGGATGGTCTGGCTCGACGGATTCGGTACAGATCCGGCGGTCATGGACCAAGCAGAAAAAAAAGCAGCGGCCTTCCTGGAACATTTCTTAACCCCGTCCGTATTATAGGGTGTGAGCGGTAACGATGGATAACAGCCACGGCCGCCAGTAACCTTTCCCCAACCCCCAAGGAGTTCCCCAAAATGAAGAAGCTATTCGTGTCTTTTCTGATGGCCGCCGCCCTCAGTGTTGCCAGCGCCGCCACCCACCGGTTGACGCTGTTCCAGGAATCGATCGTTGCCGGCACCACGTTGAAGCCCGGAGAGTACAAGCTGGTTGTCGAGGATGCGCGACCGGACACATCCTTGACACTTTAGCCTGGATTCTTGCTTGACACTTATCAAGGGCGGGTGCGGCTCGATCTTCACCTTACACCTTCTCCGCGCGATTGTCAATACCTCGATA
>VFZX01000073.1 GCA_016871015.1 Acidobacteriota bacterium
TGCTGCATCCGCAGTTCGATCAACTCCTCACGCGTGCCCTCCTCCATGGCGGCCGGACTGTGGTGGGGGGCACGGCTCCGCTCTTGCAGGCCATCCCAGCCCTCCACACGGAACCGGTCCACCAGCGTATACCCGGTCTGCCTCGATATCCCGTGTTTCCGGCACAATTCTGAAAATGACAGGTCGTTTGCCTGCCAATCTTCGATAAACTCGACCTTGCTGTCCATGCGGCTCACCTCTCGCCAGGGCATCCCCCAGCTTAACCGCTGTCCCCCGGTTACCCTTCGTTTGTGTCAACCGCCCACCGGCACACTTGTCAAGGATGTCTCCGGTTCGCACAGGCAGCTTGACGCGTTCTTTGAGTCCGTGCGGAAAGTATGTGAGTTTTGGCTGGAAACGGCGAAGCTGCCACAAGCGCGTTAGTCGGCTACGCGGAGCTCGGTCCGGCGGATCAGTCGCGGCCAGATGGCCTCCGGATCGGGATCGAAGACGGTGTTGGCGTCGGCCATGAGGATCGCCCAGGCGCCTGCCTCGACTTCCCGCTCTAACTGGCCGGGCGCCCAGCCGGAGTATCCGGCGAAGACACGGAGGCGGTCGGCGTCGGTTCCGAGCACCTGGCGGAACGACTCGCGCGTGTTGACGAGGTGGACGTGGGTGAAGACGGGCTTGGAGCCAGGGGGCGGGGTGGCCGAGCGGACGAGCGCGAAGACCGCGTTGGGCTGGACGGGTCCGCCTTCGAGGACGGAGTCCTTGCGGCCGCGGGCTTTGGGTTCGGCGTCAAAGGCCTTTTCGATGGGGATGGGAGTGGGGCGGTTGATGATGAGCCCCATGGCGCCGTCCTTGCCGTGGGAGGCCAGCAGGACGACGGTTTCGGCGAAGTTGGGGTCTGTGAGTCCGCGCGTGGCGATGAGGAAGCGGCCGGGTCCGAGGTCGCGGGGCGAGATGGATTGGGCGAGCGGGGATTGGGTGAGCAGGGGCGCGGCGGCCAGGAGCAACCATGGAGCACGCATGCATTTATTGTGCGCTTAAAGGCGGGTGTCCGCCAAGTGGGGGACGTACAATGAGAGCGAGGCGATGATGAACGTCCAAATCAAGCAGCACGTCTATCGCGATGCGCGGGGTTGGGCGGTTTCCCGGACCGGCTAATCCGGCCAAGCCGTGTGTTCCGGGAGTTGAGGCAGGCGATGGCGTACGCGCGGAGAGTGGCCCGGAAGAATCAGAGGAATCTGTACTTGCACAACCCGAAGGGTGGAATCACGCGGCGCGAGATCTACGGGCTGGATCCGCGGATCCCAAGAATCCGGCTGAGTTTGAGCTTTGACCGGGGATCCTTCCCCGTCCAGCGAGACCAAGCGCGGGAGATAGTGGTGGTAGGCTGGCTGGATGACTGCCGACATCCTGGGCTGGCTGGACCAGCATGGCGAGCTCGCCGCCAAAGTGCTGGGGATTTTCGTTGGGGTGATGGTAGCGGTGGCGGGGCTCTGCCGGAATGTCATCCGCGACTGGTGGGCGCGCAGGACCCTCTCAAGCCGCCTCGGGGCAGAGGCGTATCCGGCCGAAGTCATCAAGGCGAGCACGCGGTACTACATCCGGCCGGACTGCCAGGGCGCCGACCCGGCCGGGGACGAGGACTTCAGAAATGTTGTGTCACCACGCGAGCCGCTGTTCACGACGATGGACCGGCTGTTGGAGAAGCCGAGTGAGCACAAGCACGTGATCGTGCTGGCGGACTCGGGCATGGGCAAGACATCGTTCCTGCTGAATTACTATGCCTGCCATTGGTCGTCCAGGAAGCGGCGCGAGCGCTTCAACCTGCATTTGCTGCCGGTGAACGCGGATGTGGTTGCCGGAATTCAAAGGGTGTCGAGGCCGACGGAAACGGTCCTGTTCCTGGATGCGCTGGATGAAGACCCGGCGGCGATGAAAGATCACCAGGCAAGGGTGAAGGAGCTGGTTGACGCAACGCGTATGTTCCGGACGGTGGTGATCACGTGCCGGTCCCAGTTCTTCCCGAAGGAAGAGGAGATTCCTGACCAGACGGGCGTGCTGAAGGTGGCGGACACGGGGGACAAGAAGGACCACCGGTTCAAGAAGCTGTACTTGGCGCCGTTCACGGAAGAGCAGATTGAGAAGGCGATCAAACGGCGGTTCCGGCGGCGGGATCGCGAGGCCGCACGGAGAGTCGTGGACATGATCCCGGAGCTGGTCGCGCGTCCTTTGATCCTTTCGTACCTCGAAGATCTGATCGGCGGCCAGTACAAGACGGCGAGTGACGTCTACGAGCGGATCATCGACAGGTGGGTGGAGCGCGACGAGTATTGGGTGAACAAGGAGGATATGAAGCGGTTCTCCGAAAAGCTGGCGGTGGAGATGTTCCGGCGCGGCGAACAGCGGGTTCCGGAAGCGGAGTTGGAGCCGCTGGCGGCGCAGTTTGGGATGAAGCATCTGAAGTCCTGGCAGCTTCGCGGGAGGTCGTTGCTGAACCGGGACGCGCAGAGCCGGTACAAGTTCGCGCACAGGTCGATTGGGGAGTACCTGTGTGTCCGGGCGTGGCAGACGGAGGTGGACAAGGCCGAACCTGGCCACGCCCGGACGGAGTTGATGCGCCAGTTCGCTAGCGAAACAAAGGATCCGAAGACGGGTCTCCACTTCTGTTGGATCCCACCGGGCAAGTTTATGATGGGCTCGCCGGACACGGATCCGGACGCTCGGGACAACGAGAAGCCGCAACGTGAAGTGACCATCGCGAAGGGGTTCTGGATGGCAGTGACGCCGGTCACGGTGGCCGCGTATCGCCGCTATTCCAAGGAGACTGGAACGGTAATGCGGGAACAACCGAAGGAGAGCACCGAGGACTGTCCAGTGGTGCGAGTTCGTTACGACGAAGCTGCTGCGTACTGCCGCTGGGCCGGGGGAAGGTTGCCTACAGAGCAGGAGTGGGAGTACGCATGCCGCGCCGGAACCACCGGCAGCCGCTACGGTCCGCTGGATCGCATTGCCTGGTACGAAGGAAATTCCGGTCACAAGATCCATCCGGTTGCGCGCAAGGATCCGAACAAGTTCGGGCTCTACGACATGCTGGGCAACGTTTGGGAAGTCTGCGAGGGGAGAATATGGCGCGGTGGCGCTTACTGGAACGACCCCGCGGAGGTCCGCGCCGCGTTCCGTGACGTCGACGACCTCGACTTCGACCTCAACGACCTCGGGTTTCGTTGTTTCCGGGAATGATTCCCCTTGATTCTCTTCCCTTTTCCCTTGGTTTCTTCGAAAATTTTTTTTAAAAACAGCCCTGCCGAGAGATCAGCCAGCTAACCTCTCGATGCCGCCGCGACGAACGAGCCGGCCACCGGAATCGACAACAGACTCTCGAGCGACTGCAGAGCGCCGATCGCCGGAGACGGGCCCCGGAACGAAACCGTATAGGCGAACACGCCGGTGTCGCGCAGATTCAGCCGCCTTCCCTGGAACGAAAAGTCGGCCGTGCTCACCACCTCGGCTGTGGAGGCGAACAGAAACTCGCCATCTTCTATCGCCGTGATCGAACCCGCGCGGCTGCGCAGCGTCGTGATCACCTGGGTCTCAGAAAACGTCTCCGGCCGGTCGAAGTTGCGGTTGGGCGAAGGATTGTAAAAGATTCTCGATTCCAGGGCGTCTCCCACGAGCGGAATCAGGCGTGAGTAGAACACGCGTCCGTTCTGCACTGGCTGCAGGCGGAACCTTCCTGTGCGAAGTGCGAAGAACGCGCTCCTCTCGCTGCGCTCCCCGGTTGCCCAAAGTTCGTTGCCAACGCCGGCGAACAAAGGATAGTACGCGATTACCTCGACGAAGCCGTCAGTGTCCACGAGCGCGCGCCCCAAAGCGTGGCCGGCGATCTGCCCAGTGGGTATCCTCAAGTCCTCCGCTGGCGTTTGAGCGCGCAGTCCGCGCAAGGAGGCGGCGCCCACCGCCAGTGCCGAAGCAAAACGTCTGGATATTTTCATAGCTCTCCTGATCTCCGTTGGATTACCTGCCAGTGCCAGAGTACAACACTGGCGGCGGCAGAGACTACTGCCCCGGATGCCGATTAGAAATCGATCTTCAGCCCGAACTGAACGTTCCTCGGCCCGATGTTCATCGTGCTCGACACCACGCCAAACGTGTTGGACCCGAACGCCGTGTCCGGCCATCCAAACTGCGGCGTGTTGGTCACATTGAACGCCTCGGCCCGGAACTGCGCGCGGATTCTCTCTCCAAACCGGAAGTTCTTCATCAGCGACACGTCCGCGTTCTTCTGCTGCGCCGCGGTCAGCAACGGCAGGCGGCGCGGCGAGTTGCCCACCGTGAACGGAGCGGGCGCGGTGAAGGCCGCCGTGTTAAACCAGCGGTCGGGATTCCGGTTGGGGACCGCCACATCGCGACCATCCCTGATATCCGGCAACTGGACTCCGAATCCGAACTGCGAGATCTGGCTGGGCGCGGTCATCCGGACCGGGAGCCCCGAGGAGAAGCGCACGATGCCCGCGGTCTGCCATCCGCCGATCACCGCGTCGAGCAGCCGGTTGACGCCGCCCCCGAGCATCTTGCCGCGTCCCACCGGCAGATCGTAGACAAACGCAGTGACGAAGCTGTGCGGCAGGTTGTGCGCGCTCAGCGACCGCTCGATCGAGATGTCGCGGTTGTTGCGGTATCCATCCGCCGCGCCGCCTGGGTTGGGTTCGGTCTCGCCGATATTGTCGATCGCCTTGGACCATTGATAACTCGACATCAACATCAGTCCGCTCGAGAATTGCTTGGACAGCTTCATCAGCAGCGCATTGTAGGAAGAGCTTCCGCCGGACGTCTGGTTGCTCCGGCTCACCGAATCAAAGTGCGGGTACGGGCGCAGCAGACGCTGGCGCGGCACGGTGCGGCCGGACAGCGCGCCTCCCACGATGTGGCCGAAGAATGGATTCGTCACCTGCTGCGTGAGCGCGGCGCCCATCGACAGCAGCGCGGGATCCAACTGGTTGTCGTTGAAGCCGACGCCATAGGAGAGCTTGCGGCCCTGGTGTCCGGCGTATCCGATCTCGATCACCGTCGACCGGCTGACTTCGTACTGGATGTCGAAGCTGTAGTTCTGCATGTAGGGATCGGGATGGTGCCGCTGGAACTGCCCCGCGCCGCGGCCGAGGTTGGTGGCCAGTCCCTCCGCTCTTCCCACCGCCGGGATGAGGCCGCCGGGGAAGGGGTTCCGCAGCAGGTCCTGTGGATTGATCCCGTCGGCGCCGAGCGAGGGCACCCACGGAGTGGTCGACGAGAAGCCCGTCATGTCGCCGTTGCCAAGCACCTGCGGATAGAAGATCCCGTAGCCGGTGCGGATCACCATCTTCGAGTTCAGCTTGAAGGAGATGCCCAGGCGCGGGGCGAAGTTGAACCAGTCGGTGTCCCAGGAGGCGCGGTTGTTGGAGTCGAGGAACACGAGTCCGCCTTGGAGTGGAAGTCCCACGCGCGCGCCGAGCGGATTGGTGACGGCGTAGTGGAAATTGCTGTAGCGGTCGAAGCGCTCAGTGGGTCCGCGCTGGATGTCGTAGCGCAGGCCGGGATTGATCGTGAGCCGCGAGCCGATGCGCCAGGTGTCCTGGAAATATCCGGCGTAGTAGAGGCGGTTGCTCGCGCCAAGCGCGGGCTTCTGCACATTGCCGCTGGCACCGGTGCCGAGCAGCAGCGAGGCGACGGCATTGCCTGAAGTAGTGGCGCCCAATTGGGCCACGGGTCCCGAGGTCATGTCGCGGTTGAAGGTAAACTCGGGCGAGAAGAGTCCGCCGCCGGTGGTCTTGTTCGACTCCCAGGCGAATCCGAAGCGGATGCTGTGGACGCCGCGCTCCTTGGTGACGTTGACCTGGAAGTTGTCGGTCCGGCTGAAGTTGTTCAGGTCGCGCGAGTGGCCGATATTCGAATAGTTCGTCATGTAGAACTGCGGCAGGTTGGGGATGTCGATCTGGCCGACGAGCGAGGCCGGGAGTCCGAGCTCGGTACCCACGCGACCGAATTCGCGGGCGCGCTGGCGCTCGTTCCAGCGTCCGTGTCCGGCGAGCACGTTGATCACCCAGGTGGGATTAGGGACGAAGGTGTTGCCGATGGTCATCTGATAGCGCGGGTTCCCACTGATGGGTCCGGTGGTGGTGAGCGACTGCCAGATGTCGGCGGGACGGCCCACGATGCGCCAGGCGTCGGAGAACCGGCCATACATCGTGTGCTTCTCGCTGCGTGCCCAGTCGACGCGGATGTCGGTCCGGTCACTGAGGTTGACGCCTTTACCGGTGGCCGAATAGTTCAGCGCGGCGGTGACCGGGTTGCCAGGGCGGTTGGCGGCGGGATACAGCGCAACGGACTTGACGCCCACGGGGTCGAACATGCTGGCCGGAATCCGGTTGTTGGGGAAGGCGTCGCGCACGATGCCCGTGCCGTTCGGATTCGGGCGGTTGGAGAACGGATTGTAGATCATCGACAGGGTTCCGTTCGGGTTGAGAGTGCGCGAGAAGTCGCCGTTGCGCTCGAGCTCGGTGGGCAGGGTGACGGTGGAGTTCGCCGGCGAGCCTTGGCGCAGTCCTTCGTATCCGCCGAAGAAGAACAGGCGCTTCGATTTCCAGATGGGACCGGACACGTTGCCGCCGTACTGATTGCGCTGGAACATGGGACGGGCGTTGCCGCCGCGGTTGTTGATCCAGGTGTTGGCGTCGAGCACGGAGTTCCGCACGAAGTCGAATGCCGTGCCGTGGAACTGCGCGCTTCCGCCCTTGGTCACCACGCTGACCACGCCGCCGCCGGAGCGGCCATATTGCGAGTCGTAGGAGTTGCGGATGATCTGGACTTCCTGGACGGAGTCGACCGAGGGCGAATAGATGAGTCCGTTCCAGCCGTTGCCGGTGGTCACTGACACGCCGTCGAGCAGGATGCCGGTGGTGGTGCTGCGGCCTCCGTTGAATCCGAAGCGGTCGTGGTTCTGGTCGGCGACCGATTGCGAGATTCCTGTGGCGGGAGCCGTGACGCCCGCGGTGGCATGCACCAGCACGAAGGGATTCCGGATATTGGTGGGCAGTGCGGCGACCATGTCGCGATTGAGAGTCACCGATTGATTGGCGGTCTGGGTGTCGAGCTGGACGACTGTCGCCGCCACTTCCACGCGCTGTGTCACCTCGCCGACCTGCAGCGCGACGTCCACGGCGGCGGACTGGCTGGCTTGCAGCGTGATCCCGGTTTGGGTGAACGCCTTGAATCCAGTGGTCTGGGCAAAGAGCGCATAGGATCCGGGCAGGAGCTGCGAGAAGGTGTAGCGCCCTTCGGATCCGGTGGTGGTGGTGCGCGACTCGTTGGTGGCCGTGTTGGTCACCTTGACGGTGACACCAGGGACGGCGCCACCGGTGGGATCGGTTACCAAGCCGGTGAGGTTCGCGGTGAAGATCTGGCCGTGAGCGGCGGCCGCCATCAGGAGAAGCGGGAGCAGGCGAGAGAGCATGGAATGTCTCCAGGATCAGGGGTTGAGTCCGAACGTGAACAGTGATGTGCCAGCGGCGATTGAAACGAACTGCCGGCCGTTAACGAGATAGGTGATGGGCGAGGCGATGACCTGGCCGCCGAGATAGCGGGTCCAGAGCAGTTTGCCGGTGCGGGCGTCGAGCGCGAAGAAGTGGCCTTCGCGATTGCCGCTGAAGATGAGGTCGGCGCCAGTGGCGAGCAGTCCGCTCTCGCTCATGTCGCTCATGGGGAAGTCCCAGACCTTGTTGCCCGTCTTGGGATCGAGCGCGCGGACCGCGGCGTATCCATCGCGGGTGTCGCGCTTCATGATGGGATCGCGCCGGGTGGGCGGCACCGGAGCCTTGACGCCGCCGCCCGTGTACCACTTGCCGCGCTCGTAGTCCTGGTCCCACATGAAGTAGGTGCTGTGGTAATCCTCCCAAGCCGTCAAGTAGAAGAGTCCGGTGCGCGGGCTGTAGGCGGGCGCGTACCAGTTGGTGCCGCCCTGCACGCCGGGATAGGTCTTGGTGCCTTGTTTGCTGGGACCGCGTCCGGGAGCGAGCATCGGACGGCCACGGTCGTCGAGTCCCTTGGCCCAGTCCTGCTTGACGAAGGGCTTGCCCATGAGAAACTCGCCCGAGGCGCGGTCGAGCACGTAGAAGAATCCGTTACGATTGCCCCAGAGCATGGCTTTGCGGCGGCTGCCGCGCCAGTCCATGTCGACGAGCACGGGAGTCTGGACGGCGTCCCAGTCCCACTCATCGTGGGGGGTGAATTGAAAGTGCCACTTCAATTTTCCGGTGTCGGGGTCGAGCGCGAGCACGCAGTCGGAGTAGAGGTTGTCGCCGGGGCGGACAGTGGGATTCCAGTCCGGGCCGGGATTCCCGGTGCCCCAGTAGGTGAGGTTGAGCTCGGGGTCGTAGGATCCGGTGAGCCAGATCGAGCCGCCACCGCGCTTCCACGAATCTCCACCCCAGGTCTCGTTGCCCTTCTCGCCGGGTCCCGGGATGATCTGGAAGCGCCACATCTCCTTGCCGGTTTTGATGTCGAGCCCCACGAGCGCGCCGCGGATTCCCAACTCGCCGCCGGCGGTTCCGACGATCACCTTGTCCTTGACGATGAGCGGCGCGTGGGAGAGCGCGTATCCTTCGCGGTGGTCAATGATCGTGGTCTCCCACAGCTTGTGTCCGTTCTTGGCGTCGAGCGCGATCACCTTGGCGTCGTGCGCGCCGTGGAAGATCACGCCGTCATGGTAGGCGACGCCGCGGTTCACTTTTCCGCAGCAGGGATAGGTGACCTCGGGGAGCTGGTGCTCGTACATCCAATAGACGCGGCCAGTGGCCGGGTCGAGCGCGGCCACGTTGTTGGGCGCTTCGGTGAGGTACATCACGCCGTTGATGACGAGCGGCGTGGTCTCGAACTTTTCGAGCGAGCGCGCCTGGAAGACCCACTGGAGTCCGAGGCTGTTCACGTTGGCCGCGGTGACCTGATTGAGCGGTGAATAGTGCGTGCTTTGGTAGGACCCGTGGTACATGGTCCAGTCCCCGGGCTGCTGAGCGATTACGGCGAGTGAGGCGGCGAGCAGGAACAGCGGGCGGGTCATCGGGAGCCTCCGGAGATCAGGTAGGCGGTCAGGTCGTCCATTTGTTGCGGGGAGAACTTGCCCTGGAAGGAGGGCATCGGCGAGGTGCGGATGATTTCGTACTTCGAGAGCTCGGATTTCCGGATCGACCGAAGGCGGCCGGATTCATCCAGGAACTGGACGGAGAAGGTATCCTCGTTGAGGCGCTGGCCAGTGACGGTCTGGCCGCTGGTGGTGACGCCGCGCATCCGCCAATATTGAGATTGGACGGAGTCGCTGGGATCGGTGACCGCGCGCCGGATCTCTTCGGCGGACTGGTATCGCGCGGAGGCCGGGAGCGCCGGTGCGTTTCCGCTGTCGTGACACTTGGCGCATCCGTTGGCGCGGAAGAGCTGTGCGCCGCGGGCGGGATCTCCGGTCACGCGGCGGACTCCGGTGGCCGGGCTCAACGAGCGGATGTAGGCGAGCGTCTGCCAGATCTGGCGTGAATTGAGGTTGAAGCCAGGCATGGCGGTGCCGGGGATTCCTTTGTTGACGAGGGCGAAGAGCCCTTCATCGGAGGAGGCGCGTTTGAAAACGCCGGTGGTGAGGTCCGGCGTGCCCTGTCCGCCTTTGCCGTCACGGCCGTGGCAGCTCGCGCACTGGGAGAGGTAGGTGCGAGCGCCGTCGGCGCGGTCCTCGGCTGTATTGAATGGGTTGGTGATCGCGGAACTGCTTTCCTCCTGGGCGGAGAGAAAGGCAGCGGTGACCATGAGAAGGCCTGCCCGAAGCATGCAGGATCATTCTATCAATGCTGAGGAGAATCCAGGCGGAGTGTGTCCGGCGCCTACTCCGGCGTCTTCCGGAGCGCCTCCGTCTCGAGCAATCGCGCGCCTTTCAGAATGCCCATGAACGAGTAATTTCCTTCATGGCAGGCGTATTCATAGAGGCGCTGTGTGGTCCGGGGCCAAACCACTTCGCCGCTCCAGGGCCTGGTCCATACCGTAGGATCCTCCACGGTGAACTTGTAGCTGAGCGTGTTCGCGTCAATCCGCGTGAAGCGCTCGACGATATGCAGGTTGCGGGAAGCGGAGAACAACCCGGGCGTGTCGTTGAAGTTGGTGGTGTCCACCACGAGAGTGTCGCCTTCCCAGCGGCCCACCGAGTCGCCGAACCACCGGCGCATGTCGGGCGGGTCGTGTTCGGCGTTCATCCGGACAATGCGCACGTCGTGAATCATCTCATTCAGGATGAGAATCCGGTCTTTGGTCTGGACGATCTGCTTGAGATTGTTGTAGCCGGCGGGCAACATGGGCGGACCAGCCGAGGTGCCGAATGTGCCGAGGCAGCGCTCGGTCAGCGGACGGAGCTCGGGATCGTCGAATGGGCCAGGCTTCAGATTTTCCTTGATCCAGAACGGCTCGCCCGGGGTGCGGTTCCGCAGTGCGTTCCGGGCCGCGATCGCCTTGCCTTCAGGCGTGAGTTCAGGCAGGCGGCCGTCAGGGGGATCCGTGAGAATGGATGTCCGCCACTTACCGCCGATCCTGGTGGCCTGCGTCCCGCGGTCGAACCATAACTGGTTGTAACTGCCGATGTCGCCGCCCGCGGCCGGCGCCTTGCGGTCAGGGTCGCTCGCGCGGCTGTCAGCGGCCACGGTGGCAGCCACTTTTTTCGCGAGCGCCTCGGCTTCGGCGTCGGTCATTTCCAGCCGCGTGCCGAACTGCGCGGGGCGCACCAATGGTGTGAGCGACGCGATGTCGTACATCCCGGAGAAGTCCGGCTTTCCTTCGGGAGTGCGTTGACCCTGCGCGGTGGCGGTGGCCAGTGCGAACAAGAAACCGGTGACAGTGCAGCGCATTTCGATCCTCTTCGGCTAACGTTTCAAGGGATTGCGCCGGTGTTCGCCGTAGATCAGCTCCTCAACGAACTCGACGCATCGGAAGTCCATGATGCGCGCGTCCTTCTCCATCCGGCGATAGAGTGGCAGCGCGATCTTCCACGGGCCGGTAAACACTTCCGGATCGGTGATGGTGGCTTCGTACTGAATGTGGTACGGCGTCATCAGCTTGAGCCGCTCCACCACTTTCAGTTGGCTGGAGTGATGATTGCCGGCGCGGTCAAACCAGGTCTGGCCGTTGAAGCCGGTATTTTCGATCACCAGCGTATCGCCCTCCCATTTGCCCACCGCCTGTCCCATCCAACTGTCGGTTTCGGCGGGTCCCGGGTCTTTGAACAGCACGTCGCGATGAGCGCCCGCGTACTCGTAGGCGAAGAAGAACTGAGTGGCGTTCTGCATGATCTCGAACGGGAAGGGCATGTAGTTGGCGCGTGGAATCCCGGGGAGATAGCACTTCACCTCCGGATCCCTCTCGATCCAGTGTTGGCGGTTTTCGTCGCGGAGCTTCAAGGCCTCCGGCTTGTAGGGAATCCTGCCGCCTTCCACGATGCCCATTCCACCCGGCACCGCGCCCACGGCGCCCAGGGCGAGCGTCTGCTGTGCCGGCAGTGGACCGTGGGGGCCGTCGCGCAACATCAGGGAGTGCCGCGCCATGTGCCGCTCAATGTCGAAATGGGCGGAACTGGCGGCCTGCCAGACGCCGTTGAAGTCCGGCCTGCCGTTGGGAAGACGAGGGAGGCGCACCTGGGCTGAAACGTCAGGCAGGGAAAGCAACAGGCCTCCAGTCAACAATAGGCGCGTCATTGCATTCTGCCTTGGAAAGCCTGCGCGAAACATGCACGATCATTCTATCAGCCCTGATGAACCGCCTGAGGCCGCAATGGCGGAGCCGGAACAGGTGGTTGTCTCCGGGTGGGTGATGGCTGATTTCAGCTATCGGAACGAGTCCGAGCATGCGAGGCTCGGAAACGGACGATGGGAGCGGCGGGGAGGTATAGTGAAGTATGCATTTGGCACTGACCCTGGTCGAACCGAAGGAGATTGAGGCAGCTATTGCGGAAGCCAGGCAGGCGCTCGGTTCCGAGGTGGTCGATATTTTGTACGAGCTTGGGGAGGATGAGAGCGGTGATCCGGGGATCTTCTACCGGATCGTGCTGAAAGACGCTTACAGTCGTGGAACGCGCCTGGGCGAAGTGAAGAAGCGGCTTCGGGCAATCCTGGACCACAAACTCGATCAGCTTTCAAAATGGGGAGTGATCGCGCACTTCAGCTATCGGAATGAATCCGAGCACGCCGAGCTAAGAAACCGACCGTGGCTGTGATATGCGGTACGCTCGACAGTTGCTGGAGCTCGCAAGGGTTCTCGCAGCTCTGGACGCTCCGGAAACGCGCCAAGCCAGTCTGAGGCGGTCAGCCTCAACAGCGTACTATGCGCTGCTCCACCTGTTGATTTCCGAGGCCGTCTCCAATTGGTCGAGCTACGAACACCGTCCCGCGTTGGCTCGGGTCTTCGAACACGGAAAAATAAGAACAGCGTGTGTCAACGCTCGCGCGGAAGCGGTTCGCGTGACGAAGTCGCAGACTGGCTCGAGTGAGGCTCTTGTGCAGGAACACCTGAGGGTTGTAGCCGAGAGCTTTCTCAGAGTGCATAGCCGGAGGGAGCTGGCGGATTACGACATGCGGCCTGAATGGAGGGACACGGACGCTTGGGATGCGATTGACGACGTGTCCAATGCATTCGAGAGCTGGGAAGCCATCCGGCACGATCCGGCTGCTCAGGCGTTCCTCGTCTCGCTCTTCGGCACCCGGCGCCGGGCGGAATGATCGAGGCTCAGCGGCGCAGGGTACAATGGCGCTGATGCCGACCCTATCGCGCCGCTACTTCTTCCATGGATCGCTGCTGGCCGCCGCGGTGCCGCTGGGCGGATTCGGCAGCACCGCATCGCTGCGGTCGATGGGATACAAGTCGCCGAACGAGAAGCTCAACCTGGCGTCGATCGGTGCCGGGGGCCAGCCTGCGTCGGACCTCCGGGCCGCGCATGCCGGATCGGAAAACGTCGTCGCGCTTGCCGATGTCGATTGGGCCCGCGGCAAAGACTCGTTCGAGCGCTTCCCCAAGGCGGAACGGTACAAGGATTTTCGCCAAATGCTCGACAAGCAGGGCAAAGACATCGACGCTGTCGTCATTGGCACGCCGGATCACACGCACGCCGTCGCCGCGGTCGCTTGCATGCAGCTTGGAAAGCACGTCTATGTCGAGAAGCCCCTGACGCGCACTCCGTGGGAAGCGCGGATGATGACGCTGGCGGCGGACAAGTACAAAGTCGCCACGCAGATGGGGAATCAAGGATATTCGCACGATGCCACGCGCGTCGCCTGCGAGATTCTGTGGTCGGGCGAGATCGGCGACGTTACCGAAGTCCACGCGTGGACAGGGCGGCCGTCGTGGCCGCAGGAGATGCCCACTGCGCCCCCGCCGTCACCGGTTCCGGATACCTTGGACTGGGACTTGTGGCTGGGTCCCGCCGCGATGCGTCCGTTCACAGCGGGTGACGCGGATTACCATGCTTTTGTCGAGGCGCGGAACAAACGAAACGGACGCCCCGGCGGCGGGCAGCAGTTCGGATTCTACCTTCCGTTCAACTGGCGGGGCTTTTACGATTTCGGAAGCAGCCTGATCGGCGACTGGGGCATCCATATCCTGGGCCCGGCGAACTGGGGATTGCAACTCGATCCGGAACACCTGGTCAGCGTCGAGTGCATCAACAAGAACTCGCTGCCGCCGTTCACGTTCCCAGACGAGCTGACCATCAAGTATGAGTTCGCGGCCCGGCGCGGAATGCCTCCGGTAACGGTTTATTGGTATCACAAAGGAGGCGGCGACCCGTATACGCCTCCCGGTATGGCCGTCGAGGAGGCGCGCAAGATTCCGGGCCAGGGGCCGCAGGTGGGGCCGCAGCCGGGCCAGGGCAGGAACGCATCCGGCAAGGGAGGTGGAGGCGGACGGCCGCCCTCGGGAAGTGGATACAACCTGATCTTCGCCGGGTCCAAGGGATATCTCGGGACCAGCGGGCGCGGTGAAGGCGTGGGACTGCTGCCCGGCTCGCGGTGGGCCGAGTACAAGCTGCCCTCGCCCTACTTGCAGCGGTCGCCCGGCGCGAGCACTGGGCCGAATCATGCCGCTCATGCCCGGGACTGGGTCCGGGCGTGCAAAGGCGGCGCTCCCGCCTGTTCGAATTTCCAGATCGCCGGCCGTTACACGGAATGGCTGCTGCTGGGCTCGGCCGCGGTCCACTTTGAAGGCAAGCTGCTTTGGGATAACGCCAAGGGCGAGTTCAGCAATCGCAAGGAAGCCAACAAGTGGGTGAAGCCGCAGTTCCGCAAAGGCTGGGAGATCAAACTATGACCCTCTATTCGAGACGCGATCTTGCGCGGACCACGCTCGCCGCTGCGCTTCCGGCGGCTCTCACGGCGGCGAAGCCGGACTCCAAGTTTGGCGGAGTGCAGGTGGGGCTGATCACCTACAGCTTCCGCGCGCTTCCCGGAGGAGCAGCCGAGAACCTCAAGTACATCCTCGACTGCGGCATCAGTGCGATTGAGTTGATGAGCAACATCGCCGAGGGTTATGCTGGCGCGCCGATGCCGGCGGGTCCGCGGGGGCCGCGTGGACGCCCGTCGCCCGAACAGCAGGCCGAAATGAAGAAGGCCGCCGAGGAGTTGCGCAACTGGCGGCTGTCCGTGTCCATGGACAAATACAAAGAGTTCCAGCGCATGTACAACGACGCGGGAGTCAAGATCTACGCGTTCAAGCTTCCGCCCTCGATGAACATGTCCGACGCCGAGTACGACTACATCTGGAACGCCGCGGAAACGATGGGCGCCGATCACATCACGATGGAGTTGCCCACCGACGGCGCTCTGTTGCAGCGCGTGGCTGAATTCGCCGCCAAGCGCAAGCTGCGGATCGCTTTCCACACGCATGGACAGGGCGGGGCATCGGGCTTCGACAAGGCGCTGGCCGCGTCGCCCTACACGGCGCTCAATCTCGACGTGGGCCACTACTACGGCGTCAATGGACAGTCGCCGGTCCCGGTGATCGAGAAGTATCACGCGCGGATTTCGAGCCTTCACCTCAAGGACCGCAAGGGGCCGGGCGCGGCCACGGGCAAGAAGGGACCAGCGGGCGGACCGAACGTGCCCTGGGGACAGGGTGAGACGCCGCTCAAGGAGATTCTTCAGGTGATGAAGAAGCGGAAGTACAAGTTCCCGGCGAGCATCGAGTACGAGTACACCACGCCCGAAGGCTCCGACGTGCTGGCCGAAGTGAAGAAGTGCGTTCAGTACTGCAAGGACGCGCTGGCCTGATCAGGCCTTGCGCGAAGCCGTGAACTTGGCGGTTCCATATTCTCCCAGGTCCACGACGCCCGACATCTTGTCTCCGTCGACTGCAGCCCGGTAGGTGTATCCGAGCGCCGCGCCCTCGATCCGGCCTCCGCAGCGGAACTCTATGTTCGCGCCGTCCACGTGGCCTTTGATCGCACCCTTCACAACGCGTCCGCTGTATTGTCCGGTGAGCGCGTTGCCTTTGGAATCGAGGTAGAAGCTGTGGCGCGCCGAGCCCACGCTGAACTCGATGTTCGCCTCCCAGAGTCCGGATACGTCACTGGCGGGCGGCGCGTGCTGCTTCTTTGGCCGCGGGGCCGGAGCCTTGCTCAGGACTTCCTGCAGCCGGCTGGCCACCATCTTGTACTCGCCGGGCCACATCGCGGCGGGCCGCAGCAGCATCTCGGACGAGGCGTCGTCCTCACTCAGTCCGGCGTGGGTCATGATGCGGGGCTCGCCTTGGAGCAGGGCTTGGCCCACCTCGCCCGCGGTAATTCCGATCCGTTTCGCGTCCCAGCTCACGGTCATGGTGGGATAGTAGGCCTTGTCCTTCGGCTCGATGACCTTGAAGCTGACGCCAGGCACCTTGGTGACCGTTTCGCCGATGTGGCGGAACCACGCGCGCCACTCGTTGTCCTCGGCGTCGCGGTCTCGCTTGCCGGTGCGCAACATCTCGATTGCCTTTACCATTCCGGCAACCTCTTCCTTACTCACCTTGACCATGCGCGCGAACGCGTGGTGCGGGGCGCTATTGGCGAAGGCGGCGGCGATCAGGTCCTTGCGGCCGAGAAGCATGCCGGCGGTCTGGGGTCCGCGGATGATCTTGCCGCCGGAGTAGGCGACCAAGTCCGCGCCGCGTGACAGATAGGGATTGGGGACGAGAGGCAGGCGGTCCGCGCAGTCCATCACGAGCGGCACGCCGTGCTTGTGGGCGGCGGCGGCGAACTGTTCGAGCGTGAAGGGATTGCCGGAGTTGGCGAGATTGATCTGCGAGGTCGCCATCGCGGTGCGGCGCGTGAATGCGCGATCGAGGTCGGCCAGGGTTTCGACTTCCACCATCTTCACGCCGGTGCAGCGGACGGCATGGTCGTAGATGCTGCGCGACCAGCGCGGGACGACGACTTCACCCTTCAATCCAGTGGTGTCGGGAAGCTGTTGCATCTTTTCCGGATCTCCTCCGGCGACGCAGGCGAGTGTGGCGCAGGTCATCGCGCCGGCCGCACCCGAGCTCACCATCGCCGCGTCGGCTTGCAGCAGCTCGGCGATGCGTTTGCCCGCCGCCGCCATCAGCTCGTCGAGGTTCACCGGATAGTAGGAGGCCTGCGACATCGCCTCGATCACTTCGGGCAGCATCGCGGATCCGCCGTTGATGGTGTAGGTCGACGTGCAGTTGATGAACGGCCGGACGCCGAACGCGGAATAGACTGTGGGGCCACCGCCGCGGACCGGGAGTCCGGCGGCGCGGGCGGGTTCCGGGGCGGCCATTGCTGCGGCGCTGGCGAGTGCGGAGGCGCGGATCAGGTCGCGGCGGTTGGGAGATGTGCGGTGGGGCTTGTTGGGCATGGCTGCCATCATGATACCCCGTTTCCGGAACTCCCAGGGCACGCCGTCCTGGCAGGCGCGCCACTCGAAATCGAGACGGCAAACCATTCTGGGACCGGATGCGGGCGGCGTACGGTATGCTGGCATCAGATGAACCCGGCACTCGGAGCCTTCCTTCTTTTCCTGGGTGCAGCATCGGCGTGGGCTCAATCGTCGAACTCGTTCGGCTACGTGTTCGGAGGCGTGACCTACGTCCCTGCCAGCGGATTTACGCGCTGGGACGGTTCATTCGTGAGCATCGGCGGAGGAGGAGAAGCCGCGATTGGACGTTATGTCACGGCCGGTGGTGAGGCCGTGGTCCTCGCCCCGGCCTCCAACAGGTTCGCGCGCACCTCGGGTATGGCCACGGGCGGGGTCTCGGTGTTTCCGGTCCGGTCACGAAAGGCTGAGCCCTTCTTCAGCGGCGGAGCCGGTGCCCTGGTGAGCGGCGACGGGGCTTTGGTGGGATACGCGGGTGGAGGCGTTCACTACTGGTTCCAAGCACGGGTGGGAATGCGCCTGGAATACCGGCATCATTTCACGGACCGTTCGATTCAGCTCGTGGGATTCCGTGCGGGCCTCGTGTTCCGGTAGAGGTGTCGCGGATCCGCCGTTGATGGTGAAGATGGACGTGCGGTTGATGAACGGGCGGAGGCGCGAATTACTCCCAGGGCACACCGTCTTGGCAGGCGCGCCACTCCAACTGGAGGTCGATGAGGAGTTCTTCGATCGCCCTCCTTCCTTCGCCGCCCAGGGGCAGTTCGAGGTGCCCGATGAGTTCACGGCACGCTGTGATCAGGCCCACGATTCGAGCCCGCCGGGTGGAACTGAACGAGCCCCTTCCGGTTGAGGCGCAGAACCAGGAGCATGTACTCGTCGGCCTTGGTCTGCTGCTTGACTTGAGTATTCCGTCAGGCCCTTCGGCCAGGTCCTGATCGTATGGATCGCGAACACACGGGTCCACGAACCCACGTCCGGCGCGAGTGGCTTCCGGACCGGGCCATGAGGAGCCCTTGTACCGGTTGCAGGCGTTGCAACAATAGTACAGGTTCTCATAAAGCCCCGACCGCTCAGGGAACAAGCTCTTCGGCCTAAAGTGGTCGACGCCGAAGCTTGCCGTGCTGCGGCAGTAGATCTCCGTGATTTCGCGATAGCAACACCGATACCGAAAATCGCGTCTCAAAAATGGCTTGTATTCATGACCGACTGTAGACGCTCTAGTCCCGCCTCAATGCGCCCCATCCGCGACTGTGGATAACCGAGATCGCGAGCATCGGACTCATTGGACTCAACTACTTCCAGATCCTTTTCGATCTCCGCTAACCGGCTCTTCTGCTCCGCCGTGATGCGGTCTACGAAACTCGCCGCAAGCAACGTTTCGCGTTCCGTCAGAAGGGCTCGCAGGCTGCTGTCCGCAATCCCCAGGTTCATTCCGGATACCAAGCGCCGGGCCATGGTATCAACCAGACCGGGCAACTCGGGGCAATCCCGGGTCTCAGCGTTCTTCAGTATCGCCAATGTGGCCAAGAATGTCTGATGGACGGCATCATCCAAGACCTGGTGGACCACGTGCTGACGCAGGTATGAGCGGACCGAACGGTTGCAGTAGCGGTATAGTGTCTCGAAGGCTTCTTCGTCACCTCCTCGAATCTGCTCCGCCAGATGCACCCACGGTTGACCCGCTTCGCTGCTCGCGTTGTCAACGACCATGGCCTCATCATATCAGAGCCCCTTGGATCCAGCACCGTACGGTATGGCGGAGGAGGAGAAGCCGCCATTGGAGGTTATGTCACGAAAGGCTGAGCCCTTCTTCAGGTCCACGCGAACAACTGATTCCGCGATCCCAGGCTGACGATCCGTGAGTAGTGGTGGATCTTGGTCCCGCCGCGAAGCTCCGTCTCGTCCTCGATCACGAAGTCGGCGAAGTCCCCGGTGTTGAACGCGACGAAGGCGAGCGACAGGCACTCGGCCCAGCGGTCCCACCGGCGGCTGAGGTCGGGGAACGCCACTGGCCCAGTGTCCACCTGATAGAGGTCGCGCTGGTCGTGGATGTTCATCGTCTTCACCGGGAACTCGATCCAGGCGCGCAGCCGGGTCCGCGGATTGGCGATCTCCACGCGGCCCACGAGCGCCATTCCGGTGCGGGTCGCGTTGCGGACCGCCGCGTTTGAGTCGAGCACGCGCGGCTTCGGGGCCTCGGCGATGCGGTACGTTTGTCCGGCCCACATGTCCGCTGACCGCTTGATCTCCTTGTAGCGCGGATTCAGGTTCGCGGTGCGCCGGAAGATCACGCCGTCGCGCGGGCCGAAGATGGGCAGGAAGTCGTAGTTCTCCTTATAGAACAGGTTGCGACTGGCGAAGGTGTCCTCGCTCTTGCAGGACGCGCACTGATAGAAGTCCTCCCATTGCCCGGAGGATTCGTCAAGCACCCGTGTGCGCGATTCGACCACGAAACGCACGCGGTTCTCTTCCCACTTCCCGGACAGGTAGCTGCGCGCGTAGTCGAGCACCGGAGGTGCTGCTGAAGTCTCAGGTTCCACGGCCCACTCCATTCAGAAAAACATCGGCCATCGACCGCACCAGGCGCTCTTCGTCGAGATGTTCCACCTGCTTCCCTCCCACGATCTCGACCACAAGGAACACCGAGGTCAGCGCGGCCAGGAACACCGCGGCGGCCACCTCGATATCCACGTCTTCCCGCAGCTCGCCACGGCGCTTGCGTTCGTTCAGGAAGTCGGTGAACAGAAAGCGGCCCTTCATGATAAAGCTTCGATAGAAGATCGCGCCCACGTCCGGACTCTTCATCGCTTGGGTCAGCAAGCGGCTCAGGAACGGAAGCCGGCTGCGGTACTCGCCCAGCATGATCTTGGCGATCATCTGGACTTCATCGAGAAGCGTCTCACCGGGGAATCTCAGCTCGGGAGGCGCCACGGCGCCCGCAATCACGGCGAGTTCGCGGTCCAGCGCGGCGATCAGAATGTTCTCACGCGACCTGTAGTGCAGCCCGATCGCGTAGCCGGGGACTCCCGCCTCCTTCGCCAGCTCATCCAGTGTGATGGCGTCGATGTCACGCGCCGCCGCGAGGTTCATCGCGGCGTCGAGAACTTTCCGCTCCTGCTCGGTGCTTAGGCCCATCCACCGGATCGTACCGTATTGCGCGGGTTCGAAGCGAGCCAGTCCGCGAACTCCTGGTGCAGGATGCGGCGGCACTCCTGGTAGGTTTCCTCGCTCACCGTCTCATACGGCGACAGCAGGCGCAATGGCATCTCTTCGAGTCCACCCAGACGGACGATCGCCTTGTCGTATGCGCCGTCCATGAGGGTGTGCCGCAGCATGGGCGCGATCACGGCGCGGGTCATCTCCAGGTAGTCACGGTGGAAGTGGAACAACTCCTCGACGCGGCCGCCAACGCCCAACTCAAACAGCCGCAACGCCGCCCACGGCACCATCGGAGCCCAGGAGCTCAGCAACGAGCACTCGCCGTTCAAGCAGCCGAGCGGGAACATCGCTTCGCCGAAAAAGTGCTGGAGCTCGGGTGTGCGGCGGACCAGCGCCGCGGTTGAATCCACCGTGGTCCCGGTGTTCTTGGTGGCCGCAAGATTCGGGACTTCCGCCACGATCCGAACGTAATCGTCCACGGTCAACAGCCGCTTGGTCCGCATCAGGTTGTAGTGGAGGAAGCGGGAATCAGGAAAAGCGCCGCACACGTCGCGGAAGAAACGCATCACCTCGGCGTCGTTCAGCGCGCCCCAGCTTGGCAGGGAGATCTGGAAGAACCGGAACCCGATCCCATGGGCGATCCGCAGGCGCTCGATGATGTTCGCCGTCGAGAGTCCGATGACGCCACAGCCGGCGTTCACACCCTCGATCGACGTCTCTTCGCGGAACACGCGGGCCACGCGGTCAAAGCGCGGCGTATCGACCGCGTAGCCTTCACCGGCGGTGCCGAAGATGTAGAGGTCCTTGAATCCGGACGCGATGCCGCGCCGCACCTGTTCGCGGAACACCGGCTCGATCAACTGTTCGCGATCGTCCCAGGGGACTTCGCAACTGATCAGCGCACAACGATGATAACGGGCCATCAGAACTTGTAGTGTAGCCCAAACTGGATGATCCGGCTCTGATTTCCGCCGCTCAGCCCGTTGATGCGCCCGAAATTCACGTTGCCGCGGTTCAGGTTGGGCAGTGCGAAATTGGCGTGGTTGATGAAATTCAGCATTTCGCAGCGGAACTGGATCCGGTGCGTCTCCAGGAAGTGGAAGTCCTTGAGAATCGATACGTCCATGATGACGGCGCCCGGACCATAGCCGTTTGTGCGGCCGCCGTTGCCGAACGTGAACTGCGCCGGCGCGGCAAAAGCAGCGGTGTTGAAGTAGCGGTCGAGCATCTGCTGCTTGGTCCGGTCTCCGGTAATGCGCGGGTCACCCACTACGTTCGGACGCTGTGAAGGCGCGAATGCGTTGGTTGTATTGTTCTGCTCGATCACGCCGTAGGGCAGGCCGTCGCGCAGTTCTCCGATGTAGCCGACGGTCCATCCACCGATGACCTGGTTCACGAGCCGGTTGCCGGCGTCGATCAGTTTGCCCTGGCCGAACGGCGCCTCCCAGACCGTGCTGACGATGAAGCGGTGTTTCTGGCTCCAGCCGGACAGCCCGCGATCCTGCCGGCGGTCGTAGGCGTTCATGAATCCGTTGCCCGCCGTGCCGCCGGGTTCGTTCCGGCTTTCCAGGTCATCGATCATGCGCCCCCAGGTGTAGTTGGCCGAGATCTGCAAGCCGCCGGACGCGCGCTTTTCAAACTTGATGTTGCCCGCGTGGTAGTTGGAGTTTCCAAACGCGCCCCCGACCAGGGCGACGTCGCTAAACTGCGGGAACGGGCGGCGCGATTGCGCGTTGCCCGCTCCCATCAACTGCGGCGGCACCTGGTTCAAGGTGAAGTTGTTCGGCGCTGGAAGTTTGTGTCCGAGCGTCGAGAGATAGCCCAGCTCGACCATCATGGTCTTGCTGATCTGGCGCTCGACGTTCAGATTGAAGGTTTCCAGGTAGCCGTTGCGGCGTCCGCGCGGCTCGAAGAATTCGACGCTCGTGTTGGGGGCGCGGCCAGCGGCAACCGCGCCGAATCCAGGACCCAGCACCGGGGCGGAGGGCTGCGGCGGAAGTCCGCTGCGCAACAGGAACGCTGGCGTGAGTCCGTTGTCCGGCGATACGACATCGGTGCTGATGCTGAATCCCAGGTTGACCGAATTGGGCGTTGCCTGGTCGTACTGGCCCGCGAAGACGATCGCCCCACCGCCGCGGACCACCCAGTGCTCGCGGACGCGCCAGGCGAATCCGATCCGCGGGCCGAAGTTGTTGCGATCCCAGTTGTGCGCGTACTTGGACCGCCCGTCGCGGCCGCTGAACGTGACGATGCCCGCCGTGCCCGAGACCGGATTGATGATGTCCGTCTCGAACGAATTCTGGCGGTTGTCAGTCTTCTCCCATCGCGGCTGGTCCAGATCGTACCGGAGTCCGAGGTTGAGAGTCAGCTTTGAAGTGACTTTCCAGTCGTCCTGGACGAACCCGCCCCAAACGTCGGACCGGGTGCGGAGCAGCAGCGTCTCCACGCGCTGTCCGCGCTGGGTCCAGCCAAGCAGCAGCGCGGCGATCGAATTTCCGGTGGCGATGTTGTTGAAGGTGAACAGGCCCGGCGCCGACGGACGGTTCAGATCGTCGTTCTGAGCCAAGCGGAATTCGAATCCGGCCTTGAATTGGTGCTTGCCGCGGATTTTGGTCAGGTGGTTGACCAATTGGAATCCGATGATCGGCGTTTGCAGCCGGTTCGCTCCTTGGTTCAGCGTGGAATAGCCGGTCAGGAGGACACGCGGGAATCCGGTCGGATCCACGCCTGGGATCCCGAGCTTGCCAGCCACGCCGGTTCCGATGCCTGAGTTCTGATTCGTGTTCAAGCGCCAGTCATAGGTGAACCGCAGCTCGTTGATCGTAGTGGGGGCAAGGTTGTGGAACCAGGTTCCCGAGGCGTTGTAGTAGGTCCCGCGGCCCACGCGATGTCCGTCATCGGAACCTGCCTGGGAGAAGATGGGCAGAACCTCGGTGAGGCTCTTGTTGTAGAGGAACCTGCCGTACATCCGGTCGCGCTCGTTGAACACGTGGTCGACCCGTGTCACGTGCGTGTTGACGGGATTGGTGGTCACCCGGTTGGTCAGGAAGTTGTTGTTGCCGGAACCTCGGTCCGCGACATTCGGAGCGGGAAAAAACGCCAGTAACGCCCGTCCCACCGGATCGAAACGCGATTCGGCGATTCTGTTTCCCGGAAACGGCGCGCGTCCCGCGGCGGCGGGATCGCGGATCACGGTGGGGTTGGCGGAGAAGTCGCCGCCGGTCTCGGCAGTGGTCGGCAGGTTCTGGAATACGGGGTTTGCGTCCTTGCTGCGGCGTCCTTCGTAGCTATAGAAGAAGTGGGTGCGGTCTTTGCGAATCGGCCCGCCGATGGATGCGCCGAACAGGTTGTAGCGCAGAATCGGATTCTCGCTCGCGAAGAAACTCTGCGCGTCGAAAGCGTCGTTGCGCACGTACTCATACGCCGAGCCGTGGAAGGAGTTCGTGCCGGACCGTGTCGTCATCTGGACCACGCCGCCGCCCGTCCGGCCGAGCTCGGCGGCGAAGTTCGACACCGAAACGTTGAACTCCTGCAGCGCCTCGACTGGCGGATCGAATGTCAGCGTGGGAGTGCCGAGTCCAATATTCTGGGCGTTCCCCCCGTCGATCATCCACATTGCGTTGTTGCCACGTCCGCCAGCCATCGAGAACTGGCCGGTGGTTCCGTTCTGCACGACGAATCCTGTGAGCCGCGCAAGCTGGGCCGCGCGCCGGTCGATCAGCGGCATGTTGACGATCGTCTGGTTCTGGATGACGTTGGCCACCGCTGAGCTCTCGGACTGGAGCAGCGGCGCTTGTGCTTCCACCGAGACGCTTTCGGTCACCAGTCCCAGCTCGAGCACCAGGTCGAGCCGTGCGGGCGTGCCTGTCTCCAGAGTGATTCCGGTTTGCTGGTATCGTTTGAATCCGGACTTTTCCGCCTCAAGCCGGTAGGATCCTGGCTTTAGGAGCGGAAGGATGTAGTTGCCTGTCTCGTCCGTCGAGGACGAGTGGGCTTCGCCAGTGGCTGCGTTGATCGCCCGTACGGCAACGCCTGGAACAGCGGCGCCGGTCGAGTCCGATGCAATGCCGGAGATCGTCGCATATTGACCCTGGGCAAGCAGAGTCAGGGCCGAAGCAAGAAGAGCGAGACAGAAGCGCATGCCTTCAGGCTACAACGCCTCAACGAGCCGCTCCACATCCTCGCCGTTATTGAAGGCCGCGATGGAAACGCGAAGCTGCTTCCACTTGACCTTGGCGTTTACGTTGGCCTTCTTGAGCTTTGCGGTCAAAGCTTCCGGCTGTTCGACAAGAAACGCCGCGACCGGCGCCGGCTCTCCGGGCGGCGTGATGCATGGATAACCGCGCGCGGCGACTTCCTTGCGCACCTTTTCGATCAACGGCCGGGCGTGCTCCTGCATCCGGCCGATGCCCAGATTCAGAATGTACCGTAGTGACTCCACCGCGCACGCGGCGCCCGCTTCATTCACGTTGCCTGTCTCATAGCGGCGTCCGTCGCTCACCGGCTTCCACGAGTACGGCGCCGGTCCCGGCGGACTTCCGGGAAACCGGTGATACTCGAAGTCGGTGTACTGGCGGTCGCCGAACTGGGTGCGCTTGAGCACCCTGTCCTCGAGTCCGGTCCGGACATAGAGGAACCCAAAGCCGCGCATCCCCATGAGCCACTTGTAGCCGGAGGCGGCGGCGAAGTCGATGCCGGATCCGCGCAGGTCCACCGGGACGCATCCGGCTGCCTGCACGATGTCGGCGTAGAGGTAGGCGCCCGAAGCGTGCGCGACCGAGCTTACCTTGGCCGCGTCATGCTGGAAGCCGTTGATGTTTGACACCAGCGTTATTGCGACCAGGCGTGTGTTCCGGTCGACCGCGGCGGCGATATCGGCGGGATCGGTCCGCCACTCCTTCTGTTTGACGATGCGGACCTGCAATCCCGCCTGTTCCAGTGAACGGTACAGGTACAGCCCGCCGTGATAGTGCAACTCGTCGGTGACGACATTGCCCCGGCCGTTGTGCAGACCCATCCCCGCGGCGATGATGTTTTCGCCCGCGAGTGTGCTGGGGATGATGGAGACTTCGGAGTCTGCGCAATTCACCAGCTTGGCGAACAGGCGTTTCGATTCCGGGACCGCCGGATCCTCACCCGAGCCCCCGCGGGTGAGGTGCGTGACATAGCGCTTGACCGCCTCCGCCATCGGCGTTCCGATGGGACAGTATCCGGCCGGATTCAGAAACGCCTGCGTCTGCGCCGCTGGAAAATCAGCACGCACCGCCGCCCAGTCGCGGACGGCGGCTCCGGCGCTAGCGGCGATTCCGGTGATGAGCTGGCGGCGGTTCATGCTCAATGGTCAGAAGTTGAACATGTGCGTCTGGTCGTTCGGGAGCATAGGGTTGAAAGCGTATCAAACTGGCCCTCTGATTGCAACGTGGTAGTTGGGTGTCGGCGCAAAATAGAAAGTTCCGGATGCTGGCAAAGTAGAAAGTTCCGGATGCTGGCAAAGTAGAAAGTTCCGGTTTTGGCATGGTGTGCGGGAGCGGCATGGTAGGTTGCCCGCATGGAATCACAGCCGGCACC
>VFZX01000074.1 GCA_016871015.1 Acidobacteriota bacterium
TTCCCGGTGGACACCGCGGGTGTCCTGCCGAACGGGAAGAGCTTCGTGACTCCCGCTGAGATGCGCCGGATCCTGCGGGAGGATCCGGAAGCGCTGGCCCGCAATCTCACCGAGAAGCTCATGGTCTATGCCTTAGGGCGGGGATTGGAGCCCTACGACCGGCCGGTGGTCCGGTCGATAGTTGAACGGGCCTCCAAAGATGAGTACCGGTTTGGTACGATCATCAGGGAGATTCTCTTAAGCCAGCCATTCCAAATGCGCCGGGGGGAAAAATGACACAGAAGCACCTTTCCAGACGGACTCTGCTGCGCGGATTCGGGACCGCCATCGCTCTTCCCGTTCTTGATGCGATGTCACCGGCCTTTGCCGCGGCGTCCAAGCTGGCAGGGACGAACTCACCCACGCGGATGATGTTTTGCTACGTTCCGAACGGCATCATCATGGAGGACTGGACTCCCAAGACCTCGGGGCGGTCGTTCGAGATGCTCCCGATCATGAAGCCTGTCGAGGCGATGCGCCAGAAGCTGACCGTGCTGACGGGGCTGACGCACAACACGGGAAGGGCGCTTGGCGACGGTCCGGGTGACCACGCGCGGGCGGCGTCGACATTCCTCACCGGCATGCATCCGAAGAAGACCGCGGCGGCCGACATCAGCCTCGGCATGTCGGTGGATCAGGTGGCCGTGCAGGCGCTCGGCCGGAATACACGGATTTCCTCGCTTGAGCTGACGCTCGAACCTGGCCGCCAGGCGGGCAATTGCGACTCGGGCTATAGCTGCGCTTATTCGAACAATATCTCCTGGCGGAGCCCGGCCACTCCGAATCCGCCGGAGACCAATCCGCGCGTGATCTTCGAGCGGATGTTCGGCGATGTCGATCCCACGGAGACCGCCGCGGCGCGCGCCAAGCGCGAGCGGTACGAAAAGAGCGTCCTCGATTTCGCGGCCGAGGATACCAAGCGGCTGCAGGCGGGTCTCGGACCCACAGACCGGCGGAAGCTTGACGAGTACCTGACGTCGATCCGTGACATCGAGCTGCGGATCGCGGCCGCGGAGAAGTCCGCCGCCAGCAGTGTGAATCTTTCGGTACTCGCCCCGGGGTTCGAGAAACCTCAGGGAATCCCGGTGAACTATGCCGAGCATGCCCGGCTGATGTTTGATTTGATGGCGCTGGCCGCGCGCGCCGATATGACGCGGATCATGACGTTGATGATGGCGCGCGAAGGGTCCAACCGGGCGTATCGCGAGATCGGCGTTCCCGACGGCCACCACGGGCTCACCCATCACCAGAACAACGCTGAGTGGGTTGCCAAGATCAAGCTGATCAACGCCTATCATGTGGAGCAGTTCGCCTACTTCCTCAAGAAGCTCGATTCGATCCCGGAGGGCGATGGAACACTGCTCGATCACTCGATGATCGTCTATGGATCGGGGCTTGCGGATGGAAACCGGCACACCCACCACGATCTTCCAGTACTGCTAGCCGGGCGCGCAAACGGCAAGGTCGCATCAGGCCGGCATCTGGTCTATGGCAAGGAGACGCCGATGACCAACCTGTTCCTGACGATGCTCGATGTGATGGGCGTGCGGACCGGGGAACTCGGCGACTCCTCTGGAGAGTTGAACCACCTCACGGTCTAGAGGTTTCGCCAGCGCTATAATTCTCTACAAGGAGAATTTGCAATGGTTGGGAAAATTTCCAGCGCGTTAGCGCTGTCTTTGCTTGCTTCCACGTCTGCGTTCGCGCAGGCAACCGGCTCTCTCACGGGTTCGGTGGTCGATCCCACCGGAGCGCCGGTAGGAAATGTCAACGTCGGGCTGTTCGTCCCAGGTGGCGCACAGGCGCTCATGTCGAGCAAGACGAACAGTTCCGGCTATTTCACGTTTCAGGCGGTGCGCCCCGAGACTTACGACGTTCAGTTCGAGACTCCCGGCTTCGCGAAAATCGTTGAGCGCCGGGTCAAGGTGGATGCACTCCGCGAAACGTCACTGGCAGTCAAACTTGAAGTGGCCAGCACCCAGCAAGTCATCGAGGTGCTAGCAGACCTGCAAGCGGTTCAGGTCACCAACAGTGAGCTGTCCACCACGATTACGAGGGGCCAGATCAGCGACCTTCCCGTCCTCGACCGGCAGGTGAGCAACCTGTTCACCACGCAGGCGGGCGTCAGCTCCGGCCGTGGTCCGACGGTAGTGAATGGCTTGAGGACGTCTGCCGCCAACGTCACCATGGATGGCGTGAACATCCAGGACAACTTCATCCGGACCAATTCGCTCGACTACATGCCGTTCCGGCCGACGATCGAACAGGTAGCCGACATGACGATTGCCGTGGGGAACGCCTCATCGGCGGTGGGTGGAGGCGCGGCTCAGATTGCGTTGAACACGCGATCCGGCAGCAATGAATACCACGGGTCGCTCTACTGGTACAACCGCAACAGCGCGGCGGCTGCGAACGACTGGTTCAACAACCGCGCGGGCGTTACCAAGCCGTTCCTGAACCTGAACCAGGTCGGCGGCGCGCTCGGCGGCAAGATCATCCGCGACAAGCTATTCTTCTTCGTCAACTATGAAGCCTACCGGTTGCGGCAGCAGCAATCGACTTTGAGAACCGTCCTCACCCCCAGCGCGCGGCAAGGGATCTTCAAATACCGCGACGCGGGCGGCGTCGAGCGGGAATCGAACCTTCTCAACACGCGGCAGATCCGTATCGATCCCACGATCGCGGGCTTCATCGATCAACTGCCCCAGCCCAATACTTCCGACGCGGGCGACGGTCTCAACACCAGCGGATTCCGCTTTAACGCGAGTGGCAACCAGAATCGCGACCAGTTGGTGACGCGGTGGGACTACTACATGACACCAGGACACAGCTTCACCGGCACTCTCAACTACGCCAAGGAGGTCTCGGACCGGCCCGACATAGGAAACTTCTACACGGTAGTTCCACCAGTGTTCAACGAAAATCCCAACAAGATGATCGCACTGGGCTGGCGCTGGACGGTCTCGCCGACGCTCACCAACGAGGTTCGTGGTGGTTTGTTCTTCGGGCCGGGAGTTTTTAACACGCGTAACGCGGCCCCAGCTTTCCTTGTCGACGGACTCATCTTCTCAACGCCGCAGAACCGGTTCCTGAAGCAGGGACGCGCGACTGACACCTACTCCCTGCAGGACAACGCCAACTGGGTGAAGGGCAAGCATGACTTCTCATTCGGCTTCACTTCGCAGTTCATCCGGGTGGAGCCGTTCAACGACGGCGGAATCCTGCCGGACTACACGGTCGGCATCAGTGCAGCCAACACCACCGGATTCACGGCGGCCAACTTCCCCGGCATCCGCGCCGTGGACGTCAACGTCGCCAACAATCTCTATGCCTCGCTCGGCGGCATTGTGTCGGGTGCGGTTCAGTCGTTCAATGTCCGGGACCGGACATCCGGGTTCGTGCCCAACTACTCCCAGATCCGGAATTTCAAATACGATACCTACGCGGGCTACTTCCAGGACCGGTGGAAAGCGTCGCGGAAGCTCACGCTCACGCTCGGCGTCCGGTACGAATACTGGACTCCGCTGGACGAGGCGAACGGCCTTTACCTCCTTCCGCAATCGAATGCCAACTTCATTGCATCGCTCTTGAATCCGGGTACGGTCCTGGACTTCGCAGGCGGCTCCACCGGCAGACGTTTCTACAACCCGGATAAGAACAACTTCGCCCCGAACTTCGGGTTCGCGTTCGACCCCACGGGTCGCGGAAAGACCGCGATTCGCGGCGGCTATAGCATTTCGTTCATCAACGACGAAGCGGTCACGGCGGTGCGCAACAATGTTGGAACAAACGCCGGACTGGCCGGCACTTCGCAACTAGTCCGGCTCACGCAGACTCTGGCCAATAAGCCCCCGGTTCCGACGCCGCAGTTCAAAGTCCCGCGCAGTCTGGCGGACAACTACGCCGCGGATCCGTTCGCCGCCGCCGGAATGCCCGATCCCACTTTGCGGTCGGCCTACGTCCAGCAGTGGAGCTTCGGTGTCCAGCACGACGTCAAGGGCAGCATCGTCGAACTCCGTTACGTGGGCAACCGTGGAACCAAGCTGCTAAGGGCGCTCGACTATAACCAGGTTGTCGTCCGGGAAAACGGGTTCATCGACGACGTGATTCGCGCCCAAAACAACGGCTACCGCTCGTTGACGGCGAACGGCCGCTTCGATCCGTCCTACAACCCCGCCATCGCTGGCAGCGTTCCTCTCCCCGTGTTCTCCCGGCTCGAAGCGGGCGGCTTGCTCAACAATGCCACGATTCAGAATCTGGTCCGGACTGGTGAAGTGGGTAGTCTCGGCGAGATCTACCAGACGAACGGCCTTAACGGCGCGATCAACTTCTTCCGGAACCCGAACATCCTGGGTGGCAACGGAATCGGCAATGGCGCGGACTCCACCTATCACGCGCTCCAGGCCGACTTCCGCCGGCGCACCCAGAAGGGCTTGGAGTTCCAGGTCAACTACACCTATTCCAAGGTCCTCAGCAACGGCGTTGGCGACGACCAAGCCCGGTTTGAGCCTTACCTGGACCTGGCAAGCCCCAGTCTGGAGCGCGCCCGTGCCCCGTTCGATCTGAATCATGCAATCAAGGCGAACGGGTTCTACGAATTGCCCTTCGGCAAGGGGAAGCGTGTTGAACTGCAAGGCATCGCCGACAAGATTCTGGGCGGATGGATAGTGAGCGGACTGATGAACTACACCTCCGGGACCCCGTTCTCGATCTTCTCGAATCGCGGCACCCTGAACCGGGGCGGCCGCGCCACCGGCCGTAACACCGCCATTGCGCTGGCCAACAAGGCGGACCTCGACGCCGCCGTCGGCCGGGTGTTCATGACCGGCAGCGGTCCGCGGTTCGTGAATCCTTCCGCAATCGGTGCTGACTTGCGTGGAACTGCTGGCGACGGGCTGCCCGCGTTCAACGGACAGCTCTTTTACAATCCCGGAGCCGGGGCTCTGGGGACGCTTCAGCGGCGTATGTTTTCCGGCCCCTGGAACTTCAACCTCGACACTGGTTTCATGAAGAATTTCACGATCAAGGAAGGTCACACGGTCCAGTTCCGGGCGGAAGCGTTCAATCTGTTCAACAATCCGTCATTCTGGGTCGGTAGCGAAACAACGGCAACCACCCGGTTCAATATCAACCAAACCACGTTCGGGCGGATCGTGAGTACCTTCAACGGCTCGCGTGAGTTCCAATTCAGTCTCTACTACCGCTTCTGATTTGGTACCATGACGCATTCATGCGTCCTCTGGTCCTCTACACTCTGGCCCTTGCCGCCGCTCCCGCGGCCGACAAGGGCCTTTTGGTTTCCGTGGTACTCAAATCCGGCGAAACTGTGGAAGGAACGGCCACGGCCAAGTCGATCACTTTCGACGGGAAGCCGGTCCTGCTGAAGGATGTCCTGTCGGTCCATACGGCAGATCCGGCCAGTCCGCATGAAGCCTCACGGATCCCAATGGATCTGGCCGCCGCCGCTGGAACCGACCGTGTCGCCCGGGATGCAGCGATCGCCGAGCTGGTGGAAATCGGACTTCCAGTGCTCACCCCGCTCCTTGAATCCTACAAAGACACCGCGCTCGCCGAGCCCAAGGACGCTGCCTACTACCGCATCTTCCAGCGGATCATCACCGGCACGGCGGATTCGCGCGACCGCCAGGCAGACCTGCTCCGCACCGCCAACGGAGGCGAACTCCGGGGCGAGTTAAGCGGCCCGGACCTGACCGTCGGGGGCAAACCGGTCGCCACCGCTGACATCCGGCGGCTTGCCGTCCGGCGCGCCACGATCGACCGTGTGCTCGATGTCCACGCCCTGCGGCACTCGAACCAGATCGAGTACCTCGACTCGGGGATCGGCCTCACCGCAGATTCCACATTCTCCTCCACCGCGCGCGGATTCGTCCGGCTGTCCTGGAAGGACGATAGCTGGACCTCTGACCCCGATGGCCTGAAAAAGCCCGGCGGCAACTACAAGTCGAACCTGTTCGAAGGCTACCCGTTCGGCGCGCTCACCGCCCGGATCGGAGTTCAGGGCCAGATCTGGGTCGTCGGATCGAAGGCCTCGAAATCCGGACTCGCACCGGGACGCTTGTACTTCGCCGTCCACGATAACCGCCACTGGCAGAACAATCTGGGATCCTACCGTGCGACGGTCCGGGTCACCAACGCGTACGACCTGGGGGCGCCCCAGTAACCTCACACCGGATGCGACAGGTCGCGGTGTGACACCGCAACCGTGTAGCCGGCGCGGGTGAGGCGCTTTTTCATCTCCTGCGCCATGTAGACGCTCCGGTGATGTCCCCCGGTGCAGCCGAACGAGATGGTCAGATAGCTCTTCCCTTCCCGAATGTAGTGTGGGAGCAGGTAGACCAGTAGATCAGAGATCCGGCCCACGAACTCCCCCGTCTGGGGGAACGACTGGATGTAGCGCGCGACGCTCGAGTTCTTGCCCGACAGGGGCTTGAATTCCGGAATGTAGTTTGGATTCGGAAGGAACCGGACGTCGAACACAAGGTCGCTATCGGCCGGAACCCCATGCCGGAATCCGAACGAGTTGATGTAGATCCGGATCCGCGGACTGCTCGACCCGCCTTTCTGGAATCCCGATTTGATCAGGTCCCGCAGCTCATGGACATTGAACTTCGATGTGTCGATCGTCTGGTCAGCGATACTGCGGATCGGTTCCAGGCGCTTGCGCTCTTCAGCGATGTTCTCGGCTACCGTCTGTTCTCCGCCCAACGGATGCGGACGCCGCGTCTCGCTGAAGCGCCGCGCGAGGGTGGCGTCGTCGGCTTCGAGAAAGATCAGCTTGGTCGGGACCTTGCGCCGGATCCCGGTGTACATCGCGGGAAACTTGCGGAGCGCGCCGCCCTCGCGGACATCCACCACGAGCGCGGCGCGCTGAATATTCGGCGAGTCCTTGGTCAGCTCGGCGAACTTCGGAATCAGCTCAAGGGGCAGGTTGTCGACGGCATAGTAGCCCATGTCTTCCAATGCCTTCAGCACCGTGCCCTTTCCGGATCCGGACAGCCCGGTGATGATCACCAACTCCGGAGGCAGGTTCCCCGCGCGCTTGGTTGCCGCCACGCTAACTCGCTTCGATCAGGTCGAGATGGCCGTCAGGCCGGCGGACCAAAACCGAGAACCGGTTCGACTCGGCGTCACGGAAGGCCAGGTACGGACGGTTGCCGTCCAGCTCCACCGCTGCCTCGTCCACGGTCATCGGTTTGCGGGCCACCCGGCCGCGGAAGATGCGCGTGGCGGGAGGCTCCTCGGCGGGAGGAAGCTCGAGGGCCACCGGGACCGCCGTGCCCTTCTTCGCCTGGCGGCGGGGCTCACGGCGCTTGGCCTGCAGCTTCAGGATTTGCTTTTCCAGCTTATCGAGCGCGCCGGTCAAAGCCGCCAGGCTTTCGTTCGCGTCGTGCGCGCCGCACAGAGGATGGTCGTAATAGTTGACCGTGATCTCCGCGCGGCGGCTGTGCCGCTCGGAGACGAGAATGACGTGTGCCTCCTTTTCCGACTTCCTATCCAGAAGCTTGCTCAGCTTCGTGAACCGGGCGTCCAGCTTCTTTTGATCGGCTGGCGCCAGGGGTTCGAGTTTGCCCGTATAGTGGACTCTCATGTGGACCTCCCCGGAAGGAACTATGCCCGGACCCGGCGCTGGTGCGTCGAAGGGATTTTCATGTCCTCCCGGTATTTGGCAACCGTGCGCCTGGTGACGTCGATGCCGCCGGCACGCAGGAGCGCGGTCATCTGATCATCGGTGAGCGGATGCCGTGGATCCTCCTCATCGATCATTTTCTTTACTTTCCGTTTGAGCAGCAGCAGGGGCGTCGTGCTGCCGGCCGAGCCTTGCACGGCCTCCGAGAAAAAGAAGCGCAGCTCGAACACCCCCTGCGGAGTGTGCGCGTACTTGTTGGCCACCGCGCGCGACACCGTCGAGGCGTGCACGCCAATCTCCTCGGCGAGATCCTTGATCATCATCGGCCGGAGAAAGTCGAGGCCATGGTCGAGCAAATCCCGCTGCCGGTCCACGATGCATTGGCAGACCTGGAGGATGGTGCGCTTCCGCTGCTCGATGTTCTTCATCAGCAACAGCGCCGACTGGAACCGCTCCTTGACGTAGTTGCGGACCTCCTTGCTGTCCTCCTGCTCTTTGTCCAGCATACGGCGGTACTGGCCATTGAGCCGGAGCTGCGGGATATCGTCATCGTTCAGCGTGATGATGTACTCGCCCGCCTCCTTGGTGATGTACACGTCGGGCTCGGCCTGCCGCGCCCCACCGCCGGAATAGCGCAGGCCAGGCCGCGGATCCAGCCGTTGAATCACCGACAACGCAATCTGGATGTGTTCCATCGGCCGGCTGAGAACCCGTGCCAGCTCCTTGAACTGCTTCGTCTCGAGCAGCTTCAGGTGCGAGTGGATGATGTCCCAGGCCATACCGCCGCGCGCGCCGCGGCTCTCCAACTGGATTAAGAGGCACTCCTGCAGGCTGCGCGCCCCCACTCCGGGCGGGTCCAACGTGTGGACCACCTTGAGCGCCGCTTCGACGTCGGCCACCGGCATCCCGTTCGCCGCTGCGATGTCCTCGACCGGCTCGGTCAGGTACCCGTTCTCGTCCAGGTTTCCGACAACCGCGTCAGCGGCGTCACGGACGGCTTCCGGCATCAGGACCAGCGCCAGTTGCTGGTCCAGGTAGTCGCTCAGCGTGACCGGCGCCGACAGGAAGGTCTCAAACGACGGCTTTTCCGGATTCTCCTGCGCGGGCGTCTTGTAGCCAGGATCCAGGTAGTCGTCGAAGTAGCTGCCAAAGTCGATCTGGTCGAATGGATCCGCCGCGGCTTGGGCCGCCTCGCCGCCGTCCGCCTCAGCCGCGGCCGACCGGGTGATTTCGAGGAGTCCCGCATCCGAAGGGGCCGGATTCGGCTCCGCTTCGAGAGCAGCCTGGACTTCAGCGGGCGTCAGGTCTTCAATGCCGTCCAGTGATTCCTCCAGGACGGGGTTCTCTGAGATCTCCTGTGTGATCAAGTCCTTCAGTTCCAGCTTGTTCAACTGGAGGACCGTCACGAGCTGGACCAGGCCCGGCGTGAGGATCTGCTTCTGGGCAACCTTAAGCTGCAGCCGTTGTGCCAGCAAACTCATCTAGATTCATTATAAAGCCCTTAACGCGGCGCGGCCTCGGCGTTTCGCCGTATAATGCACGCCATGAAGCTGCTATTCGCATCCCTCCTGATTGCCGGGCTCGCCTGGCCGCAACCGTTCCGCTGGACCCGCGACCAGATGATTCACTTTACTCCGGACAACCCGTTCGAGCGGTTCGCCGACGGCCGTCCCAAGGTTCCGGACTCGCTTCTCGAAGAGGTAAAGAAGCTGTCGGTGGAGGAGGCCTGGGGCCTGCTCCGGTCCAAGGGCTACCACTTCCAATACGCTGGGCCTGGGTTCAAAGTGCTGCACCAGGGGAAGAAGCTGGTCGGGCGCGCGGTTACGGCACAGTACATTCCGCTGCGGCCGGATCTCAACAAGGTGATGGACACCGACGCCAAAGCCGCGGGAATGCCCGCCAGCACGAATCAGAAGGTGATCGACCTGCTGACGTTGAACGACGTGCCGGTGATCGACCTGATGGGTCCGGGCGAGGGCCACAACTTCGGCGGCGACAACCTCCACGCGGCGATCTACGGTGCGACGCGGACCGGGGCGGTGGTCGACGGGACAGTGCGCGACATTGAGGGTCTGTTCGAGCTGCCCACCCAGGTCTTCTACCGCGACGGGCATCCGGCGGCAGTGGCCGGAGTCTCGGTGCTGGGGATCAACATCCCGGTCCGGATCGGTGAGGCGCTGGTGATGCCGGGCGACATCGTCCTGGGCGACCGGACCGGGTTGATCTTCATCCCCCCGCAGTTCGTCAAGGAGATCTGCGACAAGGCGGTGCTCACGCATATCCATGATGAGTGGACGAAAGCCAAGTTCCTGACCGGAAAGTACAAGGCGAGCGAGTTGTATGGCGGAGGTCCGATGGCGCCGGAGATGAAGCGGGAATATGATGAGTACGTGAAGAAGAGGCTTGCGGAGATGGGCCGGAAGTGAGTCACAACAGAGAGGCTTCGATATGAGGCGCACACTTTTCATTTTTTCGGCGGCAGCGATGACGTGGGCCCAGACGCCCACGGCCCTCATCACCGGCCGCGTCACCGATCCCAGCGAAGCCATCGTGCCATCGGCCGACGTCGCGGTCACCGGGGTCGACACCGGCTTGCAGCGGCGGACACAGTCCAATGAAGCCGGCTACTACACGATCTCCCTTTTGCCGCCGGGAAACTACCGCGTCTCGGTCCGCAAGGACGGATTCCGCCCCGTCACCCGCACCGGAGTGACGCTGGTGGTGGACCAGTCGGCGCGGTTGGACTTCGTTCTCGAAGTGGGCTCCGTGACCGAGACGGTCGAGGTGAGCGGCGCGGCGCCCACGGTGGAGAGCACCAGTGCCGCGCTCGGAACCGTTGTCGCCTCGAAGCAGATTCTCGACATGCCCCTGAACTCGCGCAATCCGCTGCGGCTGGTCTACCTGGTGCCGGGCTTTGCCCCGAGCACGACCTTCTCGGATCAGTTCAACCGCGCCTCCAGCTTCCGGATCAACGGCGGCCGGGCCAACATGAACGACCTGTTCCTGGACGGAGTCAGCAACTCCCCGCCAGCCAGCAACGGATTCCTGAGCTACGCGGCATTCCCGTCGCCGGACGCGCTGCAGGAGTTCAAGGTCCAGACGAACAGCTACTCCGCCGAATACGGCCGCACGAACGGCGGGGTGCTGAACATGGTCCTGCGGTCGGGGACCAACCAGTTCCGCGGCGTCTTTTACGAGTTCCTTCGGAACAGCAGGATGGACGCCAACAACTTCTTCGCGAACCGTGCGGGCGCCCGGCTGCCAAGCTTCAAGCGAAATCAGTTCGGCGTGGCGGGCGGCGGCCCGATCGTGCGCGACAAAGCCTTCTTCTTCGCCAACTACGAAGGACTCAGACAACGCCAGGCCACAACGCTGATCGCGACGTTTCCCACCGCGCTTGAGAAGCAGGGCGACTTCTCGCAATCCGCCAAGCGGGTGGGAGCCAACTGCGCGCCGGCGTTGATCTTTGATCCGGTGTCCACCCGCGCCAACCCCGCGGGCGGATTCATTCGCGACGCCTTCCCCGGTAATCGCATTCCAGCGGCGCGATTCGATCCGGTGGGCGTCAGGACCGCCGGGTTCTTCCCGGCGCCGAACCAGCCGGGCGAGGCGTGCACGGGAATCAACAACTATTTCGTCAACGCGTCGGACCCGTTCGACGTGAATCAGCTCGATACCAAGCTCGACTGGAATGCGAGCGAGCGCAACCGGTTGTTCGGCGGCGTGAGCTACCGCCGCAGCTTGCGTACGGAGCCCAACCTGTACCGGAACATCGCCTACACCAGTTTCCAAACGTCCGGGTTTGAGATTCCGAGCTGGAACCTCCGCGCCGACTACACACGCGTGCAGGCGCCCACGCTGGTACTGAATGTTCGCGCCGGCTTCAGCACCGTCACGCAGGATTCGCCCCCGCCCGTGCCGCAGGATTTCAGCTACACCTCGCTGGGATTGCCGGGATCGCTGGAGGCCCAGACCATCCGGCCGATCGGCTTCCCCGTTTTCAACGTCGCCGGATACAACTCGCTGGGGCAGGTGTTCTCCTCGCCGCTTGAAACCTTTCAAACCTACTCGCTCGCCGCCAGCGCCACCTGGACCCGCGGCCGGCACACGGTCAAATTCGGGCTGGATGAGCGCCTGAATCAAGTGGGCTCGAACCTCAAGCAGAACACCAACGGCAGCTATACGTTCAATCGCGCCATGACACAGGGCCCCAACCCCAATGTCGCGGCCGCCAACCTGGGCGACGGCCTGGCAAGTCTGCTGTTGGGCGCGGGAGCGAGCGGGTTCGTGCAGATCCTGCCAAGCGTGTTCACGTCAAACCTGTACACGGCCCTCTACGTTCAAGACGACTTCAAGATTACCTCCAAACTCACGCTCAACCTCGGCCTCCGCTATGACGCCGAGAACGGCAAGCGGGACCGGTTCAAGCAGCTCACCTGGTTCGACTTCGATGCCGTCTCCCCGATCGCCTCGCGCGTCAATCTGCCGAACCTGCGCGGCGGCGTCCGCTTCCAGGGAATCGACGCCGGCCGGCAGTATCCGACAGACTGGAACAATCTCGGACCGCGCGTGGGTCTTGCCTACGGTCTGAATCCCAAGACCGTCATCCGCGCCGGATACGGGTTTTTCTACCCGCCCTACGTCGGCATGGCTGGCAATGCAAGATCCTCGGAGGGCTTCTCGACGCAGACGCCGTGGGTGGCTTCGATCGACGGACTGCGGCCCGAAAACTACCTGCGCAATCCCTTTCCAACGGGGCTGTCGCTCCCCACCGGAAGCCGCAACGGGTTGGCGACCAACATCGGCCAGAACCACCCTGACTCGATCGATCGCGGAGCGATCCGCGCCTCCTACGTTCAGCAGTGGAATCTGAATGTCCAGCGGGAGTTGCCGGGGCGGGTCACGGCCGAGATCGCCTATGTCGGCAATCAGGGCACCAAGCTCACCGACAGCGGATGGGAGATGAACCAGTTGCGGCCGGAGGTGCTCAGCCTCGGCACAGCGCTTCAGCAGCGCGTTCCGAACCCGTTCTTTGGCGTGATCACCAGCGGCCCCCTGGCCACGGCGGAGGTGACCCGCGGGCAACTGCTGCGGCAGTTTCCGCATTATCTGACGCTCACCAACTTCCGGCCCACGTCGTCAAGCTCCAACTATCACGCCCTGCAGTTGCGAGTGCAGAAGGACTTCTCCAGCGGGTCAAGCTTCCTGCTCTCCTACACCAACGGCAAGCTGATTGACGACAGCGTGGGAGTCGGAGCGGGCGGGCAGGAGGGCGTCCACCAGGACGCGTTCAACCGCCGTGCGGACCGCTCCATCTCGCCTCAGGACATCTCGCAGCGCATGGTGTTCAGCTACGTGTACGAACTGCCCTTCGGCAGCAAGCGGAGGTTCGGCGGGAGCTGGAACAAGGCGGCGGACGCCGTGCTGGGTGGCTGGCAGATCAACGGAATTGCGACCATCGGCACGGGCCTGCCGCTCCTGATCACCGCAGCCAACAACAGCGGTGCGTTCAATGCGGTGCAGCGCGCCAATGTTTCGGGTCCGGCGGGACTGCCCACGGACCGGCCCACCGCCGCCCGGATCGGAGAGTGGTTCAACACGCGTGCGTTTTCGCAACCGGCGCCGTTCACCTTCGGCAACGTATCCCGGACTCTTCCGGATGTGAGAGGCCCCGGTGAGCGGAACCTCGATTTCTCGTTGTTCAAGGCCTACCGGTTCGGGGAGCAGCGCCGGGTCGAGTTCCGCGCCGAGTTCTTCAACCTCACCAACACACCAAACTTCGGACTGCCTGGCACGATCTTGGGCACCGGAAACTTCGGAGTCATTGGCGGGCAGGCGAACACGCCCCGCCAGGTTCAGTTCGGGTTGAAACTCTACCTATAGATGCGAAATGGCGCAGGTCACCCGTGTCCCCTTGGATTTGCCAAACACGCCGGGGCCGTCGCGGGGCCGGGTGGGGCAGCAAACAGGCTATCCCGGCGGCGATCCCGAGCGTCCCAACCGGGATCTTTACGCAACGCATTGGGTGGACGGGCGCTGGGGCGAAATCACGCACTTCGTCTCCGGACCGGGCGGCGGCTATGGCTGGTGTGGCAGGGCTTTCGCGACGGCCGGTCCGATGACTTCCTGCGACAGTGCGGCAACGGCGCGTGGTCGGCGGTGCAGCAGGTGACCAGCGATAGCGGTAATGACTGGGCGCGCCATCACCGACCACAGCGCTGGCGGCGACTCGGTGGCTTCGCTGTTCGGATAGGAGCGCACGCCGCACTGGCCAAAAGGGGCACAAGAACATTGTTCACGTGACGCGCAACATTCCCATCGTCAACTGTTCACGCGCCCCGATACGCCCGAGCACTGGTCCACCTGCGCGTGCGTGGCACGGCTCCGATTTCGAAACTCGGCAACCTGGCGTGCAGTTCGCCGGTCTGGCTGAATCTGCCGTAGCAAGGATGTTCTATTGCACGGGGCCGGTAAGCCGCACCCGGCTCCGCGCGAGAGACGCAACGCAACGGTCGACCGCGGTCCTGATCGCATCGCGTTCGGCCACCGCCCGGCCCTGCTTGTTCCTCGCCCGAGCCTCGCTCACCGTGCTCCAGACCAGCGAATCATCTTCAACCTTGACAATGCGCATCTCGACACGCACCTCCTGGGCGCCACGCTTTCGCCTGATCGCGGAGAGCATGTCTTCGGGCTCATCAATGACCGTGAGGTCCGAATAGACGCGTTTGGCGCAGCCGGAGGCAACGACAGCGACTCCGTGTAGCGTCAATCGTTCGGCCACCTTGGCGTCGTCGCGGGTGCGGGATTCACCGTTGGGGAAATATTGTTTCAGGGGCGTGACGCAGAACGTGGAATCAGCGGACAGTTCCGCCCCCAGTGTGAGCATCAGGTAAACATGTGCAGGTCTCATGGGTTTTCCTCCTCACTAAGGTAAGCGGAATCCCTGAGAAAAACGTCCAAAGATTTTCGATTTTGCGGGCAATCGATATCAGAACGATATCAGATAGAGACCAACTAGAACGTAATCCGCATCTGGACCTGTAGCCACCGGTTGGTGGCCGCCGTCTGGCTCGTGATCCTGCCGAAATTGGTCGAGAACGGATCCGTGCTCGGGCTGTTCATCTGCGAGCGGTTCTGGATGTTCAGCGCGTCGATCCGGAGCTGGGCGTTCCAGCGCTCGGTAACCTTGAAATTCTTCGACGCGTTCACGTTCCATTGGTTGGTCATGTCGCGCCGGATGCCATCCAGGCGCGTCGGGAAAACGCGCTTATGCGGACCCGTGGGTCCGCGCGCGGCCACCCGTTCGAAATCGGCGGTGTTGAACCAGGTGTCCCAGGTCCGCGTGACGTTGCCCACATTGGCGATGTCGCCGTAGAAGAACAGGTTGCCCCAGTCGAGCAAGGGACCCGGCTGCCATTCGTAGGTCGCGGCGAACTGCCAGCCAGCAGCCAGATACTCGACCGGCTTGCTGGGACCGGTGAGGAACCGCTTCCCCTTCCCGAACGGGAGCTCGTAGATCGCCGTGCCGACCAGTCTGTGTGGACGCCCGTCGTTCGAGGCGCGCTCCGTGCGGACCGTGTCGAACTCGTTGGCCAGGAAATCCGCCTCGCGCAGCCTCGTGCCCGTGTAGCCGATGTTCATGTTCCAACCACCGCCGAAACGCTTGTCGAAGGAGATTTCGAGCGATTGGCTCTTGGTGTAGGAGCTGAACTCGGTGTTGTTTGTCAGTCCGTTCATGTGCGGGAAGGGACGCAGAAGCTGGGACTTGCGGACGATCCGGCTGGTGAAGAACCCCTGAGTGTTCATGTCGGCCCAGACCTCCGGTGTGAACTGGGAGCGGTCGAAATAGCCGATCCAGAAGGGATTGTCGACATTCGCGTTGATGTTGTTCGCGTTGACCTCGTTGCGAACCTTGCCATCGGCGAAGAAGCGCTCCGGCAGCGGACTCATTGTGCGGCCGAGCGAAATCCGGTCCGAGTAGCTGCCTGCGTAGGCGACGTCGAGCACCATCCGCGTGCCCAACTGGCGCTGGAATCCAGCGCGCCAGCGTTGTTGCCGCGCGTGCGGCTGGTTGAAAGCCGTGAATCCGAAACCGCGTCCCGGACGCGCCATGCTGCCGAGCGAGTTGCGGGTCGGTACGTCGAACCGGGTGCCGTCGTCACGGACCGGGAAGGGATCCGCCAGCGGACTGCGCCCATTGGCCGGGTTCGCATTGGCTGGGAAATTCCAGTTCTGCCCGAAGTCGTTGGTGATGATCGGATTGGTGGAGCGCGAATAGCCGAACTGGTCAGGGCCGAAGTTGAGCACGTTGATCGTATCGAAGAAAATGCCGTATCCGACGCGGACGACGGTTTTCGAGTCCAGTTGGTAGGCGGCGCCGATCCGGGGCAGCCACATCAGCTCGTTCTTGTAGAGCTGGCGGGGCGTGCTGCCGAGCCCGGCGTAAAGGTTGCTGCCGTCGAGCACCAGTTGATTCGCGGGCAGCTCCGGGATGGGGCGAGCGGCGTAGGCGGCCTTGGCCGCGGCTGAGAACGGCAACTGGATGCTGGGGTCGAAGCCGGCGATCATTCGGTTGTAGCGTTCGGTTGCGGCGAGCTCGTATTCGACGCGGAGTCCCAGGTTCAGGGTCAACTTGGGTGTCAGGCGCCAACTGTCCTGAACGTACATTCCGTGGTAGGGATTATAGATCGCGTAGTTGTCGTTGGTGGCGATGCTGATTCCGTTGGGGATTCCAAGGATGAACGCAGCCCAGCCGTGGCCGAGGTTGGAGGAGGGGAAGCGGCCGTCGTCGTCGCGGCGGGTGAAGGTGTTCGCGAAGGTGAAGTTGCCGCTGGTGTTGCCGCCTCCGCCTCCGGTGCGGAACATGGCGCGGTTGTCGTATGCGGCGCGGATGGTGTGTTTTCCGCGGATGTGGGTCAGCTCAGCCTTGGACGTCATGGTCCGGGTGCGGGTGGGAATCGAGTAGCCGCCGGGGCTGATCTGCGTATAGCCGTTCACGTTCATCAACGGCAGCAGGTGCTGGTCGCCGGCCTTCTGATCCAGATAGGCGGGCAGGCCCAGGTCGGTGGGTTTGAAATTCCAAGCCGTGGTCTGGATGCTGCCTTCCCGGAACTGGCTCATGGCGGCGTTGAAGTTCCAGAAGGTGGTCGAGGACTGCGTGAAAATCACGTCGACGTTGCCCGCCTTGTTGTTGCGGTTGAGGCCGTTGGAGTTGAGGCCGCGGGCGGTCTCATAGGTCCAGTCGCCACGATCCTCGGGGCCGAAATCGTTGAACGACCAGCGTCCGAAGGTCCGCCAACGGTCATTGATCTGGTAGTCGACCCGGTTGGACCATGCCTTGTAGGACCAGTTGTAGGGGGTCTTCGACGCCAGGTAGTTGTTGACCGGATCCTGGCCGGGCGGCACGGCGTTGTTCGCCAGCGGATACAGCTTCGAGACCGCTTCGTAGCTCGGATTGGCGAAGCGTGACCTGGGCATCACGTTGCCGGGGAATGGAGTGCGCACGAAGTTGGCGGGACGGTCGGGATCGCGCCGCACGGTGATTGGGTCATGGATCAGGTATCGCTGTCCATTGGGCAGATTGAGCATGTCACTGAAATCGCCGTTGCGCGCATTGGCGGTGGGCACGGTGCGGTTGAAGGCGGTAGCGTCTTCCACCTTCACGTCCTTGAATCCGTTGTAGGTGAGGAACCAGAACAGTTTGTTACGCCCGTTATAGAGCTTCGGAATGACCAGCGGACCGCCACCCGACACACCCCAGTTGTTGGATCGTCCGGTGGGCTGCTTGTCGGTGGCGCGAAGCTGATTGGCGAGAGCGGTGTTGCCCTGCGCCTCGGCCCGGGCGATGTTGGAGTAGTACTGCTGCTTGACGAAGAACGGGGATCCCTGCCAACGCTGCTGCCAGTGCTGCCAGGTCATCGTGCCGTGGAATTCGTTGGTCCCGGACTTCGAAATCATGGTGATCGCGGCGCCGGAAGTCTGTCCGATCGAGGCGTCGAAGTTGGTGGTCTCCACCTTGAACTCGGCGATGGCGTCGGTGTAGGGCAGGTAGCCGGTGCGGCGGCCGGGTCCTTGGTTGGGAGAACCGTCGAGGGTCCAGGAGTTGCCGCCGATGTTGCCGTTGACGTTGTAGTCGGACCCTCCGGCGTTGGAGTGGAGCGCGAGGTAGTTATTCACGCCGCCGGTCTGGATGCCAGGCGTCAGCTTGACCAGGAGCATCGCCGAGTTGCCCATGATGGGCAGCTCCATTACCGTCTTGTTGTCGATCACGCGGCCGGAGCTGACGGCGTTGGTTTCGAGCAGAGGCGCCTCGGCGGTGACTGAGACGGTCTCGGCGACAGCGCCCAGCTCCATATTCAACGCGACTTCCAACCGCGATGAAACCGGAAGCGTGATGCCCTTCCGGAGCAGCTTCTTGAATCCGGCCGCTTCGGCTCCGATCTCGTAGTTGCCGGGGAGCAACAGGTTCGCCTCGTAATAGCCGGTTGCGTTGGTGGTGAAGTTGAGCGCGACACCGGTGTCGACGTTGCGCACCGTGACCTGAGCAGCAACCACCGAGGCGCCTTGTGGATCGAGGACGCGACCGAAAAGAATCGAACGGGTTTCCTGGCTGTACGCAAGACAGACCGGAACGAACAGAAGCAGAAGTCTTGAGATTTTCACGGTGACCTCACGAGCGATCTCCTGATCCTAGCAAAGCGTAGCGTCTGGTAAACTCGGCGTTATGCAACGCTTCAAACTTGCGGTCGCCGTAGTCTCGCTCGCAGGCTCTGCAATTTTCGCCCAGGGCACGACGTCCCGGGTGGTGGGAGTGGTGACGGATTCAAGCAGCGCCGCCATGGCCGGCGTCAAGGTCAGGCTCACCAACGAAGGCACAGGCGTGTCCTTCGAGACAGCAACCGCCGAGAGCGGGAACTACCAGTTCGAGGCCGTGCAGATCGGCCTGTACACGATTGAGGTGGAAGCGTCCGGCTTCAAGAAATTCGCCTCCCGCAACAATCAGCTTACGGTGGGCGCGCCGATGACGGTGAACGTGGTGCTTGAGGTGGGCGCCGTGGTGGAAGCAGTGGAGGTGGTGTCCACGGCCGAACTCGTCCAAACCAGCCAGAGCGGCAACCTTGGTCCACTTGTGAACGAGCGGACGATGAAGGAGATGCCAATCATCGCTACCCGGCGGCGGGATCCCACGTCGATCCTCACCTATACACCGGGCATGAACACGGGTTCGAACACAGGGGCGGGCGGCCACATGAACGGCGCGCGAGACCGGGCGTGGAATTTCACGCTCGACGGCATCGACATGAATGAGACCTCGGCCGGCGGAGCCGTGGGCAACAACCCGATCCGCGTGAATCCGGATTCGGTGGCCGAGATGAAGATCATCACCTCCAACGCTTCAGCCGAGTACGGACGCAACAGCGGCGCGCAAGTGGCTCTGGTCACGCGCTCCGGTGGCAACAAGATCAGCGGCAACCTCTTTTGGTTCTACCGGACGCCGCGGCTGAACGCCAATTCCTGGCAGAACAACTTCAACCGGATCGGCAAGGAACAGTTCGTGCAGAACATCTACGGCGGCTCGATCGGCGGTCCGATCCGCAAGAACCGCACGTTCTATTTCGCCAACTGGCAGGAGCTTCGCGCGATCCGCAATGTAACGCAGCAAGCGACGGTGCTCACGGCGAGCGCGCGCCAGGGTGTGTTCCGCTACGCCACCGGCGCCCGCACGTTTCCCGCTGGTGTTCCAGGGGCGAGCGTCGATGCCACCGGCAACCCGATCGTTCCGATCGCGAGCTACAACATGTTCACCAGCGATCCGGCCCGTCTGGGCCAGGATCCGACAGTCAAGGCACTGGTCGACCAGACACCACTCCCCAACCGGTTCGACGCCGGCGACGGGCTGAACAGCGCCGGATTCGTGTTCCGTCCCACGGAAACCGAAAAGCAGCGCGACCTCACGTTCAAGGTCGACCACGTGATCAACAGCCGGAACACAGCCTACGCGCGGATCTACGGTGGCGCGCAAGATACCTTGTGCGACGGCGGCAACGGGGGACTGCCGCGCGTCCCCGGCGCGCCGTGCCTGGTCGATACCCGGCGCAAGCCGCTGAACCTGGCGTTCAACTGGCGCACCAATCCGGCGGCCACGGTGACCAATGAGCTGGTGGTGGGCTACAGCCGGTACGCATTCGAGTTCCCGAACCCGGTGCAGGATCTCGCCAAGCCGTCGTTCATTTCCACCTTCACCATCCCGATTGCCCACACGTTAAACAACCAGCGGGAGTTGCAGACCCGCCAGATCGTGGACAACTTTTCGTGGTTCAAGGGGGTCCACGCATTCAAGTTTGGAGTCAATTTCCGGTTCGTCCGGCACCTGGACACCCGTGGCAGTGTTGGCGGGCTGAATTCCGCCCTGGAGGTCAATTTCGACCGCACGCTCAACACAGTGGATCCCGCCGCGTTCGGCCTGCCCGCCGCCATCAACCAGGCCTTCGACCGGCCGTCGCTCGAGACGATGATCAACTTCCTGCTCGGCCGCGTGGGCCGGGTGCAGCAGGGATTTGTCGCCCAGGGCGACCAGTTCGTCCGCGGCACCTTCGACTTCGACTCGCGGTTCAACGAGTACGACTTCTATTTCCAGGACACCTGGAAGGCGCGTAAGAACCTGACGATTGACTACGGTCTGCGGCTGGACATGCGCTTGACGCCAACTTCGGGCGGCGCCACGCCGCTGCTTGCGCCCAACTTTGTACCCGTGGCGGGCGCGGCGCCGTCGAACACGCTCGCTTGGCGCGAAGGCAAACTCTGGAACAGCGATCGCAACAACTGGGGTCCGAGCCTGGGCCTGGCCTGGGATCCGTTTGGCACAGGCAAGACGAGTATCCGCGCCAACTACCGGCTCGCCTACGACCGCGTGTCGACGTTCCTGATTTCAAGCTTCGTGCTGCCCAACATGCCCGGGTCGACGCTCGGCGTCACCGATCTCGCATTCGGCGCGGGAGGCGGCCGGTTGCGGAATCTGCCGCAGCTCAACCCCACCCGCAAGCCATCCGAGCTGAGGCAGCCGATTCCGTTCAGCGGCAACTCGAACACGGTTGTTGATCCTTCGCTCGAAACGCCGCAGACGCACATGTGGAGCTTCGGGATCCAGCGCGAAGTCATGCGCGGAACCGTGGTCGAGATCAACTACATCGGACGCCGTGCCCACAACCTGCTGGGCGGCTACAACGCGAATCAGGCCGAGATCCGCGCGAACGGATTCATCGACGCGTTCCGGACGGTGGCGGCAGGCGGGCAGAGTCCTCTGTTTGACCGGATCTTCTCGGCGGATTCCCGCCGCCAGGCGAACGAGACCGGCGCGGCCACCGCCCGGCGCCTGTACGCGGCGAATTTCCCGCTCGGAAGTGTCGGCGGACTCGCGGCGACTCTGGCCGGCCAGCCGCAGTCCGGCACGTCCCTATCGAACGCCTCGGGGCTCGGTCCGTTCTTCTTCATGCCTTATCCGCAGTTTACCGGCGGAATGTTCGTAGTGGACTCGAACGACTTTTCGACATTCCATTCGCTGCAGATGAACTTCTCCAAGCGCTTCGCCCGTGGCGCGAACTTCAATCTGAACTACGTGCTGGCGAAGTCGCTCGACACGCGCAGCTTCGATCCGGTGTTCACGCTGGCATCGGCCGGCGGGGTGCAGTCGGCGAGCAGCACGCCGTCTGATATCCTCAACCGCCGTTTGAACTACGCGCCGAGCGATTTCGACCGCAAGCATTCGCTGTTCTCGAACTTCATCTGGGAGCTTCCGTTCGGCGCCGGACAGCGGATCGGCGGTTCATCGGGAAAATGGCTGAACCGCCTGATCGGCGGATGGCAGGTGGGCGGACTTTTCCGGTGGGTCAGCGGCCGTCCATTCAGCGTGTACAGCGGCACGACGACGTTCAACAGCGTCGTGAATGCTTTCGGCAACTGCAATGGATGCGACCGTCTAATGGGCCAGGCGCGCGAAGAGAATGGATTCAAGTGGTTCTTTGATCCGGCCGAACGCGCCAAGTTCAGCGCCACTCAAGTGGGCGAGTTCGGCAACACGGGCCGCAATTTCTTCCGCGCTCCACACCTCATCAATCTCGACGCGAGCTTCGCGAAGAAGACGTCCATCACCGAAACGGCCTACTTCGAGTTGCGGTTCGACTTCGGAAATCTGACCAACACACCGTCGTTTAACGGACCCACCGCGATCTTTACGAACGCGCTGTTCGGGAGGATTGGCGCCGACTTGGCCAGCGCTCCGCGGCAGATCATGCTCGGAGCGAAGTTCAATTTTTAGTACAGCATTCTTGGAATCATTGTTCCGGCCGGCTTCGATATGATAGATCCTCAATGAAGCGGATCAGCGCCCTCCTCGTTTCCACAGCCCTTGCCCAGGAGTGGCCTTACTACGGCGGCGACCCGGGCGGAATGAAGCACTCGCCGCTACGGCAGATCACGCCCGCAAACGTCTCGAAGCTCCGAGTAGCCTGGGAGTTCAAGACCGGCGACGTCAGCGACGGTAAGACCCTGCCGGTGCGCAGCTCCTTCGAGGGCACGCCGCTCGTGATCGACGGCGTCATGTACTTGACCACGCCGTTCAACCGCCTCATCGCGCTCGATCCCGAAACCGGCAAGCAGCTCTGGGCGTTCGATCCCAAGCTTGACCGTGAGCGCCCGTTCAATCTCTACATCAACCGCGGCGCGGCCTACTGGACTAACGGGAAGCTCAAGAGGATTCTCTACGGCACTCTGGACGGACGTCTGCTCTCGATCGACGCCGCCACCGGCGAGCCCGACCCCGGTTTTGGCGTCAAAGGGTTCGTCGACCTGCGCAAAGGGGTAGCCGACAAATTCCCGGGCCGTGGCTATGGAATGACGTCGCCGCCCGCGATATACAAGAACCTGGTGATCTGCGGCGCTCTCGCCCATGACGGCGAGCCGCAGGGACCGGCCGGCGATGTCCGCGCGTTTGATGTGGCCACCGGGAAACTCGTCTGGCAGTTTCATACGGTTCCGCACGCGGGAGAATTCGGCAACGACACCTGGGAAGGCGATTCGTGGAAAGAACGTGGCGGCGCCAATGCCTGGTCGATTCTGAGCGTCGACCAGCAGCGCGGACTCGTGTTCCTTCCACTGACCTCGCCCGCCACGGACCTCTATGGTGGCGATCGCAAAGGAGCCAACCTGTTCGGCGACTCTCTGGTCGCCCTGGATGCCGCCACCGGCCGGCGGAAGTGGCACTTCCAGACGGTCCATCACAACATCTGGGACTACGATCTTCCCGCCCAGCCGAACCTCATCACCGTGACACGCGCCAGACGGCCCGTGCCGGCGGTCTCGCAGGTCACCAAGACTGGATTCGTCTTTGTGTTCGACCGCGTCACCGGAAAGCCCTTGTTCAACATTGAGGAGCGGAAGGTCCCGCCCAGCGAGATCCCAGGGGAGCAGGCATGGCCCACGCAGCCGTTCCCGGTGAAGCCTCCGCCAGTCACCCGGCAGAGCATGCACCCCGGCGAGCTGAACAATGCCGTCCCCGAGACACGTGCGTTTTGCGAAAAGCTCATTGAAGGCGCGGTTTTCGGCGGCCTCTATACTCCGATCGGACTCAAACCGACCGTCTTGTTTCCCTCAACCAACGGCGGACCAAACTGGGGCGGGGCTTCGTTCGACCCCGAGACCCAGACGCTGTTCGTCAACTCCATGGACATCGGGTTCATTCAGCGGATGGCCAAGCGCCCTGAAGGATCTCTGATCCCCTACCGCAGCCAGGGCATGCAGACGCCAAATTCGCGGTTTTGGGACCGGAATCTGATCCCCTGCCAGCAGCCACCCTGGGGACACTTGACGGCGATCGATATGAACACCGGCGAGTTCCGCTGGCGCAGCGTCCTGGGAGTGATCGACGACCTGGTGGCCCGGGGGATTCCGCCCACCGGAACGTCGAACCTCGGAGGATCGATTGTCACCGCCGGTGGACTCGTGTTTATCGGCGCCACCAACGATTCGCGCTTCCGGGCCTTCGACAAGCGGACAGGCAAGGAACTGTGGGTGCACCGGCTGCCCGCAAGCGCGCACGCCACACCGGCCAGCTACGTCGGTAAACGCACCAAGAAGCAATATGTTGTTGTCGCGGCTGGAGGGGGAAACAAGTACAACAGCACTTTTGCCGATACCCTAATCGCGTTTTCGCTACCCTAGTCATACTCGCCCAACGTACTAGGGCATCGCCGCAAAAGTCGTGGTACACTTGGCGGTAGACAGATCTTCGGAGCGAGGGGCGTGGTGTCGTTTCACGTCCGCGCGGCAATTCCGGTCTGTTGAGGAGTAGAGTGATGCGTTACCTCGTGACGGTGCTCCTAGCTTGCGGAGCATCATTCGGGCAGCCGAGACCGACGGTCCAGCCGGTCGTTTTGTCTGACGCTGGAAACCTGCCGGTCCAGAAACTGGGCACGGATGACCTGATCGGTGTCCAGGTGTACGATTCTCCGGAGTTGACCCGGACAATCCGCGTGTCCCGTGACGGCACGATTCGCCTGCCGCTGATCAAGCAGAGGATCAAGGCGGCGGGTCTGTTCCCGCAGGACCTCGAAGTCTCAATCGCCGAGGCGCTGAAGAAGGAAGACATCCTCATTGACCCGGTAGTGACAGTCTCGATTGTCGAGTACCGCAGCCGTCCGATCAGCGTGGTGGGCGCAGTGAAACGGCCCCTCACGTTCCAGTCGTTCGGCAACGTGACGCTTCTCGAGGCGATCTCACGCGCCGAAGGCCTCGACGACGACGCCGGATCGGAGATCCTGGTGAGCCGCACCCAACCCGGTGATGACGGGCGGCCGACCACGCTCGTGCAGCGGATTTCAGTCAAGGCCCTGATCGACGCCGCGGATCCGGAAGTGAACCTGCGCCTGGACGGAGGCGAAGAAATTCGCGTCCCCGAGGCCGGCAAGATCTGGGTGATGGGCAGCGTCAAGAAGCCGGGTGCGTTTCCCATCAGGGACTCCTCTGAGACCACCGTCATGAAGGCCCTGGCGCTATCCGAAGGGACCATGGACTACCACGGCGATCTCGCGTTCATTCACCGCCGGGAAGGATCGACCGGGGGAGGAAACGAAATCGCGATCCCTCTCAAGCAAATCCTCCAAAGGAAATCTCCAGACGTAACGCTTCTGCCGAACGACGTGCTCTATGTGCCGGAAAACACGCGCCGTAAGGAATGGTCGAAGGCCCTCCAGTACGGCCTGCCGGTTTTCGCCGGGTTGACCAGCGCTTTGGTGTACGCATTCGCCATCAGGTAGCCTCTTCATGCCGCAACGCAACGAACCGAACGAATCTCTGGCTCTCCAGGTGACCTCCCAGCGGGCGCTGGCTCCCGCGGGGATGATGCCGGCTCAAGGACAGTTCCTGGAAATGGAAGATGATGAGACACGGGTTCCGCTCTCGCATTATCTGTGGATCATCCGCCGGCATCTCTGGAAGATCCTGCTCTTCATCGTCACCTGTGTGATGGCTGCATTCCTGATTTCGTCCCGGATGAAGCCGATCTATGAAGCCACGGCGACGCTGGATATCGACCGCAACGCACCCACCGGCGTTGTCGGCCAGGAAGCCGCGGCCATGTTCCGGAATTCATTCGACACGGATCAGTTTCTCGCGACCCAGGTCCGGCTCATTCAGTCGGATGCCGTGGTCCGGCCCGTGACACAGAAATACAAGCTGCTGGACCGCGAGGGTTTACTGCGGAACGTCGACCCGGAACGAAAGGCAAGGATTGAGAAGGCCCCTGTCACCCTGACCCGATTGAAGGTGACTCGTCCGCCGAACACGTTCCTACTGCTGGTAAGCTACCGTGCGATCGACCAGCCGGTCG
>VFZX01000075.1 GCA_016871015.1 Acidobacteriota bacterium
CCGAGAAGTGGGCACGCAAGGCGGCGCCAGGTGAGGATCGTCAGACACTCCCCGAATGACGCGGAGCAACACAGGCCCCGCCCCGGGCCCGGGCTGCGCCCGGCCCGGCTGGGCGCGCCTGACTCCAGTCGCCCTTCGGGCTCCTTACGTCACGCGCGCCGGGGAAAAGGCCCCATTTTCTCCGAAAATGGGGCGTTCAGGAAACCAAGAAATCCGGAATATCGAGGTATTGACAATCGCGCGGAGAAGGTGTAAGGTGAAGATCGAGCCGCACCCGCCCTTGATAAGTGTCAAGCAAGAATCCAGGCTAAAGTGTCAAGGATGTGTCCGGTCGCGCAGCCCGGCTGGCGCGGTCTGCAATCCTGGATCCGATGCCGGCTGGGGGCCGTTTTCCAACGTCGCGACGGGAACGCTCATCTTCGATGTCATCCCCTAAGAAGGAGCCTTCGTGGACCGCCGCACCGCTCTGAAAACGGTGGCCGGATTTCCGGCCATCCTCGGCGCTCAAAACCGCAAGCCCAACGTCCTGTTCATCATGACCGATGACCAGCGCTGGGATGCGATGTCCTGCGCCGGGAACAAGATCCTGAAGACTCCGAACATGGACCGCCTGGCAGCGGGCGGCGTCCGGTTCGCCGACGCGTTCGCGACCAACCCGCTGTGCTCTCCGAGCCGCGGCACGATTCTTACGGGACTGCACACACACGCCCACGGTGTCACCACCAACGGTGGCAAATCGCACCTGCTCAAGCCAGGCGTGGTGACCTATCCGCAGTTGCTCCAGAAGGCCGGATACCACTCGTCGATGCTGGGCAAGTGGCACATCGCGACCATGCCAACCGGGCTCGGCTTCGATCATTGGTGCATCCTGCCGGGACAGGGGCTCTACCACAACCCGCAGATGATCGCCAACGGCGGGCGGATCCAATTACGGGGATACGTTGACGACCTGATCGCGGACCAGGCGATCGAGACGCTTAAGTCGCGGCCAAAGAACAAGCCTTTCTCGATGATCTGCAATTTCAAGGCGCCGCACCGCGCGTGGGAGCCGGCCGAGCGGCACGCCAAGGAGTACGAGGACATCGTGATTCCCGAGCCGCCCACGTTCAACACATCGCTCGAGGGGCGTCCCAAGGGGATCCGCGACACCGACATGCAAGTGGCCGACATGCCGGACTTCCGGCGCCGCGGAGTTCCTGCCGCGCTGCCGAAGGAGCTGCGCAAGCCGCTCAACTACCAGCAGTTCATGAAGAACTACTACCGTGTGTTGCTGGGTGTGGATGAGAACCTCGGCCGCATCCTCGATTTCCTTGATCAGCAGCGGCTGGCTGAGGACACGCTGATCATCTACACGGGTGACAACGGATTTTTCCTCGGTGAGTACGGGATGTTCGACAAGCGGCTGATGTATGAGCCGTCGATCCGCATTCCGATGCTGGTGCGGTATCCGAACGGGATCAAGCCAGGCGTTGACCGGGATCACATGGTGATCAACAACGATGTCGCGCATACGATTCTCGACTACTGCGGGATCCAGCGGCCGGCGCACATGGAGCACCACGGCGAGAGCTGGCGTCCGGTCTTCGAGGGCCGGGCGTCGGGCTGGCGCGCTTCGTGGATGTATGAGTACTTCGAATATCCAGGTCCGCACTGCGCTCCGATCGCGCGCGGGGTGCGGACGAAGACGCACAAGCTGATCCACTACATCCAGCAGCCGCAGGCGCACGAGATGTTCGATCTGGTGAAGGATCCGGAAGAGCGCCGGAGTGTCTACGATGATCCGGCGTACAAAGCGCAGGCAGCGGCGTTGAGCAGGGATCTCGAACAGTGGCGCACGGTCACCAAGGACGACCGGAGCCAGGACGGGACGCCGGCTCCGCCATGTGGGAACCGGATGCCGGGGTGACGGGAAGCTTTCAGCAGTCGGAGGTGGCCCACGAAAGTTCTGCTGTTCCTCGCGACCGTGCCCGTGTTCGCACAGCCGTTGACGTGGACCTGGCCGCGATCCGTACACGGACACACCGCCACCCCGGAGTAGTGGGCCGGGAGGATACCATCGCGTCATATCATAGGCCCATGGACGATCCATGTCCCGTCAAGGACCGCCGCGCGGACCTCGGACGGCGGATAGCGAGTTAAACTGAGATTGTGCCCGAGACTGACATTCACATCGTGTCGAACGAAGCTGGTGAGGCGACTGCCGTCATCGTGCCGATGGCGCTCTGGAAAGAGATTTCCTCGGAGCGCGAGACCGCTTATCTCTTGAAATCCGACACCATGCGGCAGCGACTACAGGCGGCTCTCCAACGGCAGAACGGAGTACCACTCGAGGATGCGGTAGCGAAGCTGGGCCTGTGAGAAGTATCGAGTTCGATCCCGCCGCCTTCGAGGATCTTGCTTGGTGGGCGCAACAGGATCGAAACCAGGCTATCCGCATCATCCGGCTAGTAGCGGATACACAGCGCGATCCGTTCGTTGGTATCGGCAAGCCCGAGCCTCTCAAACACGAACTGGCGGGATGTTGGTCCCGGCGTATCGACCAGGATCACCGTTTGGTCTACCAAGTGTCGCCAGAGAAGATTCGCATCTTGGCCTGCCGCTTTCATTATTGAGAAACGCGACTGGTGACCGGCACGAGCGGCTGCGGCAGCGGGGAAACCGCTGACCGCTGACCGCTTCCTACCACGGCAGACGCTCCAAGAACACTCCCGGCCCCCCGAAGTCCAGCAACCCGGCCAACTCCGGACAGCTCCGGTGATATCCATGTTGCCTCCGGAACGGATTCCGCGCCTCCCGCTTCGACCTCGGCTCGGCCCCAACGCCATACGGGTCGCGCCTGAACAACTCCAGCCGCTCCGCCTCGAACGTCCGTGCCTCATCGATTCCCGGCGGATCATTGACGCCAACATATGCGAACCGGTCCCGCGGCCAGCGCATTGCCCAGGCGTGCTCGTGAAACCTGGCCGATTTGAACGCCCAGCCCACTGCGGTCAGCCGCGCCGGATACCGGCCCGCCACCTCACGAAACCGGCAGACCGCATACAGCAGGTTCTGGAACGAGTCGAGCGAAAACTCCTCGGTCGTGGCCCGGCCGCGGACGCCCGTGTGTCCCCACCACCCCGCGGACTCAGCGATCAGCCAGTAGCCCTGGCCCTCACTCCTGGGTCCCGCCGCCGCATCCGACTGTCCGCCCGCGAACACCAGGAGCGGCGAGGGCTCCGCCGCGGCCAGCTCCACCCCACGCCGGACATGCTCCACGTACAACCCGCCCTCGCCCTTCTGGAAATGTTTGAGGAACCAACCCTCGTCCGAATCCAGCCGGTCAAACCGGTAGGGCACCGCGTGGCAGGCCACGCAGATCAGATGATCATGAGAGCTGACGGCTCCATCCACTCAGGACTTCGGCTTCGCCGCGCCGCCAACCTTCTTGCGGATTTCGGCCGCCTTCTTGTGATCCGGCGCAACCTCCAGGAACTTCGCCCAGACCTCCTTGGCCTTGGCCGGCTCGTTGAGCTTGAGCAGAGCTTCCGCCCACTTCAGGTAAGCGTCACCGAATCCGGGATTCCACTTCGTCGCCTCCTCATACCGGAGAGCCGCGCCCTTCCAGTTGCCCCGCTTGGCGCTGAAGTTCCCGACGTTGAACTCCTTGGTGGCTTGCAGCGGGTTGAATGAATATTCCTTGACCCGCGAAGCCTCGTCTTCCTCGGGCGGCTCCTGCGGCGCCTGAGGATTCACCTGCGCAAACGCCAGCGGAATCGCAAGGATCAACGCCAAGTACGTCACAATGGCAGTATACGCCGCGATGGACCTCCGCGAAAAGGCCGCTCTGCTTCCACTCGCTCCCGGCGTGTACCTGTACAAGGACGCGCACGGCGAGGTGCTCTACGTCGGGAAGGCCAAAAACCTGCGTAACCGTGTCCGGTCCTACTTCAACGAGGACCGGCTGGCTGACTCGCGCACCGGCACCCTGATTGCCGAGGCACACGCGATCGACTTCATCCTGGTCGACAACGAAAAGGAAGCGCTGGCCCTGGAGAACAACCTGATCAAGCAGTACAAGCCGCGCTTCAACGTCCTGCTGCGGGATGACAAGACGTATCCCTACATCAAACTGACTTCGGAAGCCTTCCCGCGCGTCTACGTCACACGCCGCCTGTTCAAAGGCCACGCCTACTTCGGTCCGTACTTCCCTGGCAATCTCGCGCACCGGCTGGTGAGCTTCATCCACCGGCATTTCAAGATCCCATCGTGCAACGTGGATCTGTCCCGGCCGCACGCCGCCCCGTGCCTGGAGTACCACATCCACCGGTGTCTCGGCCCCTGCGTCCCCGGACTCACCACCGACACCGCCTATGCCGCCGCCGTGCGGGACGTTCGGATGTTCCTCGAAGGCAAGAACCGCGACCTCGCCGTCCAGCTTCGCGCCCGCATGGAGGAAGCCGCGGCGGACCTGCGTTTTGAGGAAGCCGCCGCACTCCGGGATCTGATCGCCACCGTGGAAGAACTGGATGAGAAGCAGAAAATGGCCGCGGCGAGCGGCGACAACACGGACATCCTCGCCTTCCACGCCGAGCCGCCGCTCATCGCGGTGAACCTGTTCCACCTGCGCAACGGCAGGATCGTGGACCGCCGCGAGTTCTTCTGGGAGGACCAGCACGAGTTCAACGAGCCAGAGTTCGCAAGCGAACTGGTCCAGCGGCTCTACTTTGACCACCTCCAGATTCCGGACCACGTGCATGTGCAGGCGGCGGTAGCCGACCGCGAGCTGCTCGAGGAGATCCTCTCGGAGAACCGCGGACGCAAAGTGCAAATCCACATTCCGCAGCGCGGACAGAAGCGGGCCATGGTGGACCTGGTTGAAACGAACGCGCGGCACAGCTTCGAACAGCGGTTCCGCGTGCTCGCGCCCAGCCACGATGCGATCCGCCAGGCCGTGCAAGAGGCGCTGTCCCTGCCCGAGCCTCCGTTGCGCATCGAGTGTTTCGACATCTCGCACGTCCAGGGAACCGACAAGGTCGCCAGCATGGTGGTGTGGGAAGGCGGCAAGATGAAGAAAGCGGACTACCGGAAGTTCATCATCCGCACGGTCGAGGGCAATGACGACTTCGCCTCAATGCGCGAGGTGGTGACGCGCCGCTACAGCCGGGTCAAGCAAGAGGGCGGGAAGCTGCCGTCGCTAATCCTGATCGATGGCGGCGTCGGACAGCTTCACGCCGCCGCTGGCGCGTTGGAGCAGATCGGCGTGATCAACCAGCCGGTCGCCTCGATCGCCAAGCGTGAAGAGTGGATCTACGTACTGGGACAAGAGAACGAGCCGGTGGTGCTCGACCGCTATTCACCGGTGCTGCACCTGATCCAGACGATCCGGGATGAAGCGCATCGGTTCGCGGTCACGTTCCACCGGCAGAGACGCGGAGCGGCACGCCTGGCGACCGAGATCGCGGCGATTCCGGGCGTCGGCCCACGCTCGGCGGAGAAGCTGCTCCGGGAAATCGGCAGCCTGGACGCGGTGAAGTCCGCTGACCTTGAGGGACTCTCCCGCGTCATCGGACCAGCGCTGGCGTCAAGGGTCCACCAGCACTACCACCCGGACGCTCAGACCGCCAGCTTGGCCTTGCAGTCCTCGGAGCAGAAGGAAAGCGTCTGACCCTGGACGGATCTTTGCCGGGCCTTCGCCGGTGGAAAGAACACCCCGCAGGACGGGCATTTCACCAACTCGCCGCCAAACCCTTCCTTCGAAGGCTGTTTACCTGAGGCGGTCTTGTCCGCCGCGGCTTCCTCTTCAAACAACTGCGCGACGCCCTTGGTCACAATGCCAATGACGCCGCGCATCAATGCGATGACAAAGATGCTGCCGATCAAGTAGAGGAACGTACGCAGCACCGGATGCCTCCCGGATCCCTACTTCTTCTTCGTGCTCTTCTTCTGAGCCGCCGGGTTGGTGAAGGTGGTGGTGATTGTCGCGTCGATCGCCTGAATCATGCCCTTCGCGGAGTCAGCGAAGCTGCCCGTCGGCTTGAGGTCGAGGTACTTCTGGAACGCTTCCTTGGTTCCCTGAGGTGGCACCACGCTGCCGTCAGCCTTCGTCTCGGCCTTCGAGAACAGGTAGAGTCCGTACTGATACTGCGCGTCGGCGTGGTTCGGATCGGCGTCGGTCGCCTTCTTGAACGCGCTGCCCGCCGGCTCGAGCTGGCCGATGTTGGTGAAAATCGCGCCCAGGTTGTAGAAGTACGTGCCTGCCTTGGGCGGATCGAGCGCGGCGGCTTTGGTTAACTCCTCTTCGGCTTCCTTGAACTTCTTGTTCTTGGCGAGCGCGAGGCCGAAATTGTTGTGGTAGGCCGAATCGTCGGGCTTGAGCTCGATCGCTTTGTTGTAGGCAGCCATGCCCTTGGTCACGAGCTGGGCCTGCTCATCGCCCGTCTTCGTGCCAGCCAAGCCGAAGTAGGACTCCGCCAGATTGGCGTGGATCACGTGCTGGTTGGCATCCAGCGTGACGCCCTTCTCCAGTTGCTCAATCGCCACCGGCCAGTCCTTGGCCTGGACCGCGGCCATGCCGGCGTTAAAAGCGTCGTTCAAGGCCTTGTTCTTCTTCATGGCCTCCGACCGTTCCTTCATGGCCTTCTCGATGGCCGCCTTCTGCTCGGCGGACATCTCACGGCTTTGCTCCTTGGTCAACTCGCCGGTCTCGGTGGCCTTCTGAAGCGCCTGCTGCTTCTGGGCCATCGCATGCAGGTCGAAGTTGATCTCGACCGGATCACCAAGCCTCGTACGCACGCCCTGCATCTTGTCGGCATCGCGGCCGGCGACTTCCAGGGTGACGTTATAGGTGCCGAGCGGCAGTCCGGCGTGGAAGTACTCGCCCTTCTTGTTGGTCTTGACCTTGTAGTTGCCCTTGATGTCGGTGCGCTCGATCTTGACGAGCCCATCCTTCAGCGGAGCGCCATCCGGTCCTTTGACCTTGCCAGCAATTGCGCCGGTCTGCGCGAAGCCGGACGCGGCGAACAACAATGAGACGCCAAGCACGGGAGCGAGGCTTCGATTCATGAGGGAACCTCCAAGACGCGGAAATCCTGTAGCGAATCCTTGTGGGAATTCCTCTCCAGAATACTACACCTGTTCGACGGGGACAGGCTCCTTGACGTTGCGATGCAGTCCGTACTTCTTCAACTTGTTGTAAAGCGTGGTACGGTCAATCTTAAGGATTCGCGCGGAGAGCGACAGGTTGAACTTGGTCTCACCCAGCACGTACTCGATATGGCGGCGTTCTACGTCCTCTAGGGCCAGGATCTCGCTGTACTTCTCATCGAGGGGTTTCATACGGCCTCCCGATTCGAGTATACACCCGGAGCCCCGGTTTTGTGTGTCCGCTTTTTCAGCATCATGTTGAGAATCGCTTATTCTTTGCTGTCCGCCTTCGCCGCGGACACTGTGTTCGCCGCCGACCCGCTCGCCGGACCACGCCAACACTATGAAAACACAAAGTATCAGGAAGCGCTGGCGGCGCTCCGGGATCAGCCGCGCGACCCGGAAACGCTGCTTCTTCTCGGAAAAGTGCACTTCGGGCTCGAGGATTTCCGCAAGGCGCAAGAGACCCTGGAAGAAGCGGTGAAGGCGCAGCCGGCGAGTCCGGCTTGGCATTGGCTGGGGAAAGCGTACGGCCGCAGAGCGGAGACAGCCAGCTTCCTTTCGGCTCCAGGACTTGCCTCCAAGTGCCGGCAGGCGTTCGAGAAATCCGTGTCGCTCGACCCGGCGAACACCGAGGCCATGAGCGACCTCCTTGAGTACTACCTCGAAGCCCCCGGATTCCTGGGAGGCGGCACTGACAAGGCTGTGGCGCTCGCCGCCAGGATTGGTCTCCGGGACCCCGCCGAGCACCAGTTCGCGCTGGCCCGGATTGCGGAGAAGAAAAAGGACTACGCAGCCGCCGAACAGCACCTGCGCAAGGCGATGTCACTGCATCCGGGCGACATCGGAAGGGCCCTGGACGTTGCCTCGTTTCTCGCGCGCCGCGGCCGGACCACGGAGAGCGACACAGCCTTCCAGCAAGCCGCCGCGATCCATGCCGGCAGTCCGAAGCTGCTCTTTGCCCAAGCGCAGGCTCTCGTCGAAGCAAAACGGGACTTGGGCCGCGCGCGCCAGTTGCTCGAGCGGTACTTGAAGGCTGCGCTCACCCCCGGCGATCCTCCGCGGTCCGATGCGGTGAAGCTCCTGAAAAAATGCAACTAGCCGAGTCGATCCGCTTTGGAATTCAAGCGCTGGCGGCGAACCGTCTGCGCACCCTGCTCACCGCACTCGGGCTGCTGATCGGGAACGCCTCGGTGATTTGGGTCGTGACGATCTCGGTCTCGGGGCGCGAGCTGATCCTGGACTTGATCCGCGGCCTGGGCTCGAACATCGTCTACGCCTACTACGAAAGCGGGGATCTCACCGCGCGAAACGCCAACTCGGATTTCGTGAAGATGGCCGACGTCGAAGCGGTCCGCCGCGAGCTCGGATCCCGGATTGTCGCCGCCACGGGAGTGATGACCAATTTCGACCGGATGCTGATCGAAGGCCGCGAGCAGGACGTCAAAGTGATCGGTTCCGATGAGCACTACTCGGCGGTGCGGAATCTGGCGCTGCTGGCCGGCCGGTTCATGGATCCGGCAGATGTCACGCTGCGGCAGAAGACGGCGTTCCTCACGGACAAGCTGGCCATCCGGCTGTTCGGAAGCCACGAGGGCGCACTAGGGCAGATCATCAAGGTCTTCGGGCTTCAGTTTTCCGTCGCAGGCGTGTTCAAGGAGCGCGCCGAGAGTTTCGGACAGAGTGAGCTGAGCAAGGAGACGATCCTGGTGCCGGTCACCGTCCTCCGCTATTTCACGCCGGTGGAGCGGATCGATCCCATGTACGTCCAGGCGCGGACGATTGAGGACGTGCCGCCGGTCACTCAGCTCGTGCGCGGGATTCTCGAAAGCCGCCATCGTCCGGGGGCAAAGTACGCGGTGGAGAATCTGGCGGCGATCCTCGACACAGCCTCGCAGATCACGGTGATCCTGGGGATCGTGCTGCTGCTGGTCGCCGCCATCGCGCTGGTGATTTCCGGGATCGGCATCATGAACATTATGCTCGTGACGGTGACCGAGCGCACCCGGGAGATCGGAGTCCGGCTGGCGGTTGGCGCTTCGCGGCGGCAGATTCTGGCCCAATTCCTGATCGAAGCGGTACTGATCAGCGTGGGCGGCGGAGTCATCGGAATCCTGCTCGGTGTTGCCGTGCCGCTGACGGTCCGCCACTTTGTGCCCGAAGTCCCGATCGGCGTTTCGTGGCTGGCGGTGGCGATTGCGTTTTGCGTGTCGTTCCTGGTTGGGCTGGTCTTTGGAATGATCCCGGCCAACCGGGCGTCCCGTCTGAATCCTACAGAGGCACTTCGATATGAATAGGCTGATTTTTTTGTTGCCCGGGCTGCTGTCCGCCGAGGTCCACCAGTTGACCCTGCGCAGCGCTGTGGACCTGGCGCTGAAGCAGAATCCGGATGTACTCCTGGCACGCTTGGATGAGCAGCGCGCCGCGCTCGCAATCAAGGTGGCTCGCGATCCGTTCATCCCCAAGTTGTACGTGGGTTCGGGCGCCGCCTACACCACTGGGTTTCCCATGAGCGTTGAGGGGTCGGCGCCCTCGATTGTCCAGGCGCGGGGCGTGGCGTCGGTCTACAACCGCCAGCAGAAGTTCCAGTTGGAGCGGGCGCGTGAGGAATCGAAGACCGCGTCGATTGACGCCGGATCGCGCCGCACGGAAGTGGTCTACCGCACCGTCGAGCTGTATCTCGACGCCGAACGCAAGGGGCGGCTCGCGGAGATGGCGGCACGGGCGATCCCTGGCGCGCGCAAGATCGAGGACATTGTGCGGGCGCGGGCCGAGGAGGGGCGCGAACTGCCGGTGGAGAAGAGCCGCGCGGCGCTCGAGACGGCCCGGCTCGAACACCGGAAGCTGGAGATGGATCTCGACCGCGAGCAGGCCGAAGCCGCCCTGGCCGTGGTGCTCGGACTTCCAGCAGGCGACCTGGCCCGACCCGCTGAGGACCAGCGCGCGGCGCCGTCCGTCCCCATGACGGTTGGCGAAGCAGTGGAAGCAGCGTTACGGGAGAATCGCGAGATTGCGCGGATCGAGTCAGCCATGCGGGCCAAGGGTTGGGAGGCGAAGGCGGAGCGGGCCGCAAGGCTCCCGCGTCTCGACCTGGTGGCACAGTACGGGCTGTTCGCCAAGTTCAACAACTTCGAGGAATACTTCAACCGGTTCCAGCGTCACAACGGGCAGATTGGGGTGTCGCTGCAGATCCCGGTGTTCGCGGGCGCGGCTTCGCAGGCAATGGCGGCGCGCGCCGACAACGAGGGAGCCCGGCTGCGGCTCGAACTCGATCAGCTCCGTGGGCGGATCCGGACGGAGACGCAGCGGCGTTTTCTGGAGTTGAAGCGGGCGGAGTCGGCGCGGCAGCTCACCCGGCAGGCGCTCGAAGTCGCGCGGGAGGATCTGGGTATCCAGCTCGCCCGTTTCGACGAAGGCCGGGCAACGGTGAAGCAGGTGGAAGAGGCCCGGGCATCGGAGCACCTGAAGTGGATGGAATACTACGATGCCCAGGCGGCATTGGATCGCGCCCGTTACGCGCTGCTCAGCCAAACAGGGGGACTGGAGGCGGCCCTGCCCCGGTAATGCTCAGCGCGATCGAAGTCGAGGAGTACCGCTCGGTCCGGCGGATGCGGCTTCGTCTGAGCCGGCTCAACGTGCTCACCGGACCGAACGGATGCGGCAAATCGAACCTCTACAATGCGCTCCACCTGTTGGCGCGGGCAGCGCAAGGCAGATTCGCGCGGGCAGTTGCGGAAGAGGGCGGGATGGGCAGCATGATGTGGGCGGGCGGCGAACGGGATAAACGGCTTACACGCAAGCGCGGACCCGTGCGCCTGAAGCTTGGCTTCGAAAGCTCAGAGTTCCACTACCGCTTTGAGGCCGGATATCCGGCGCCCGGCTCGCTCCCCATAGGCACCGTGTTCGATCAAGGGATCGAGGTGAAGGAGGAATCGCTGGCGCCTGCCTCCGGTCCGCGTGTGCTGCTCCTCGAACGGCGCGGGCCAACCGCCTGGTTGCGCGATGAGGAGGGGCGCCGGCGCGAGTACGCCTTCCAGTTGCAGCACAACGAGAGCGCACTCTCGCAGATCGTCGAGCCCAAGAGCTATCCGGAGATCGCATTGCTGCGGCACGAGATCGTGTCCTGGCGCTTTTACCATCATTTCCGGACCGATGCCGGATCACCACTGCGCCAGGACGACGTGCGCGTGCAGACCACGGTGATCGGCCAGGATGGAGAAGGGCTGGCGTCAGCACTGCGAACGGTCCAGGAGATCGGCGACGACGCCGCGCTGGCACGGGCGGTCAGCGATGCTTTCCGGGGAGCGGAACTCCGGCTGGTGCCGGACCGCAACCTGCTGAGGCTTCAACTGGCAGTGCCCGGGATCCTGCGGCCGCTCGATGCACGGGAGTTATCCGACGGCCAGCTCCGGTTTCTGTGCCTGTGCGCGGCGCTTCTGAGTCCGCGGCAGCCCCCGCTGCTGGCGCTCAATGAACCGGAGTCGAGTCTGCATCCGGATCTGTTGCCACCTCTGGCCCGGCTGATCCACACCGCGGCCCGGACCACACAACTCTGGATCACCACGCACTCACCGGTACTGGCGGAAGAGATCGAGAGGCTGAGCGGGATCGAACGGATCCGTCTCGCGATCCAGGACGGCGAGACGGTACTGAATCAGTAGGTTCACTCGTCGTCCAGCCGAAGCCAGAGAGTGCGGAGGATGAACCACCCAAGCACGAGATAGAGGCTGAAGTGGAGAGGAGAGTCAGGAAGGTGCGCCATACTTATGAATCGCCTGCGCGGAGCCGGGTATGGAAGCCGCCCGGAGGTACGGCGGGTACTGGAGCGCCAAACTACCCGTTCCGCCTGGAGCAGGTGGCGGACTTGGTGCTGCGCAGGAACCGGTCAAGAATGGAGCATCCAACTGCTCACCCGGAGGTTCGATCTTGTTGGGAGCCTTTCCCTTCCGCGTGTTGGGTGACGCCTCGATCACGCGGCGGATAAACAGCCGTCCAAACCAGCCCGGAGTGATCTCCTCCGTGCGGCCTCGAGGCTGGCCTTCAAATGCACTGCCGATCGCGGGCAGGTACACATCTTCGCCACGATCAAGTGCGCCAGGCACTGTCCCATGCTCCATTCCCCGGGAGCAGGCTTCCAATTAGGGCCTTAATCCACCCGTTGCATAAACGTATCGCCATTCGATCCGGTAATGCAATACCTTTCGCGACGCAAGAGCCCGAGGAAACGTACGGGGGCGCCGGATCGTTGCAAAACCGCTCGTTTGCGCAACCTTCACTTCAGGCTGAGCCCGGCGTTTCGCCCATACCCTTTCGCCCGATTTGGGCCCCTTGCGAATCAGGGGATTGCGAACTGGCGGTGGGGTGGGCGAAAGGCACCCCTTGTTCCCAATCACCTGGCGGGCGTTCGACGCGGATAGTACGGCCTCAAGCGGCGTACCGATCTTCTGCCGACATTGGCGTTTATCGTTCTCTATCCGTCCGAGATGGCATACTGGATGGCTGACCACCTTGCGATACAGGCTGCTACCAGCGCTTGTCTGCGTGCTTTCGGCGGCGGCGAGACGAGTGGAGGTTTTCCCCAGGGCACCTTCCGTGATGGCGGCTTTCTGGCGACATTTGACGCTGACGGCCGGTTGATCGTACGTGGTGCTGGATTCGTGAAGGCGCGAGCCAGTTACGCCATCAAGGGCGATCAGATCGAGATCGTCGACGAGGCCGACAGTGTGTGTGCGGAGCCTGGAAAGTACAGATGGGCCTTCGACGGCAAGGTGATCCGTTTCACTAAAATCGCCGACCGATGTGATGGTCGAGCACGCCACCTGACATCTCGGGCGTGGCCGGCCGTTAAGGTTGAACCACCAGCGAAGTAGCCCACAGCCTGCTGAACTCACGATTAGCGCCAAACGAAGCTTCACTGCCAAAAAACCGGCGACTCGGTGGAAACAGACGCAAGAGCCTAACAAGTCTTGACTGGTCGCGATTGCACCTGGAGATTGGGACTGTGCTGGTGAACGTACTGCGCCGAGGCCGGTTTGGCGCTGCGGCTCGCGTTTCGGGCAGGGAGTAGATCATGCGCCGGAATCCGGTCAATGGTCGAGTACCGGCCACTGAGGCGCAATTCTGATCCGCAGCGCGCCTCCTGCAAGTACTGAGAAACGACCCACCAACTCCGATCCGTGTTGCCGGACTGCGGCCAGAGCATTCACCGCGTTCTCGTCAGGATCGTCTTCGAGCGACCGAATCAGCAAGACTCCACAGTGCGGTTCACGGTTGCGAAATACCAGTTCTCCAAAGTCCTTATCGGCTGTGAGGAGCACCGCCTGTTCCCGGCGTGCGATCTCCAGCACTTCTGAATCCTCAATACCGGGTGAGGTCTCTGCGATGAACAGAACCGCGTGCCCGGCGTCGCGCAGCGCATATACCGTTGGACCCTCGACGCTCTCGTCGGCCACCAGCCTCACGATGCGACGCGTTCCAAGGGATAGACCACGGAGGCTTGGAGCGCCTCCGATGCGAACGCCAGAGCGGCTCGAATCCCTTCGCGTGTGATATGGGGGTGGGCACGAAGGATTTGATCTTCGGTTTGGCCGACCGCGAACTTTTCCAAGATCAGTTCAACGGTGATCCTTGTCCCACGAATCACGGGTTTGCCCATCATGACTTTCGGGTTCGAGGTGATTAGACCTGAATCTTGCATGAGAACACCTTCAGCCACCAGTTTAGCGCGGCGCCCGAACGATAGAACCCACAAAGTCGTTTTGTGTAGAGCAGAGTGGTACGGTGCAGCGCGGGCGTACTGCTGCGAAGCACGCGTAGCGAAGAGGTGGGAGAAAGGGAACGTTTTCGCAACGCATGAAGCGCGATGCCCGGCCCGCATTCGAGCAAGGCTTCCGGAGTCGCTGTACGCCCAGTTCCAATGGGCCAGCCTACCAGACCGGGCAGTGGCGCATGGAGTTTCGCGCCGAAGCGTTCAACGCCACCAACAGCACGAACTTCGACTCGCCGGGGAACCAATTGGGCATCCCCGGATTCGGCGTCATCGGCAGCGCGCAGGACAACCGCCAGATTGAGCTCGGGCTTAGACTGAAATTCTGATGCCCATCGATCGCCGCACGTTTCTACCGGCGCTGCTCGGCGCCTCTGCCGCGCATGCGCAGTCTCCGGCTCCCTCGCCTGGTCCCCGCTACTTCGATGTGGTGCGCGACATCTACCCCATGCGCACCGGCATCAAACGGATGTCGCGGCGCGAGCTGCAATTTCCGCCGCTCGGCGAATACCGCGTGGTCACTGGCGACTTCCACATTCATACCTTGTACTCGGAAGGCACGGTGATGCCTTCGGTCCGGCTCTACGAGGCGTGGACCGAAGGCGTGGATGTCGTGGCCATCACCGATCACGCCGAGTTCCTCCGCACGTCGCTGCCCGAAAAGCGCGGGCGCGCCTTCGAGGAGGTGCGCGAGCTGGCCGCCGCGATGGGCCTGCTGTTGATTCGCGGCGCCGAGGTGTCCACGGTCTACAGCGCCGATGGCGAACTGATGAGCCAGGTGACGGCGCGCAAGAACACCGATTTCATCGTGCTCTTCGTGGAGGATGAAAACGCTCTGTTCGCGCCGTTCGACGTGGCGATGGAACGGGCGCGGAGCCAGGGCTGCATCAACATCTGGGCGCATCCGGGACCCGAGTGGGGTCCGATTCCGCAGAAGTTTCTCGAGATGGGCTGGCTGCATGGGGTCGAGATGCGGAACACCGTGACTTCCGCCGGAACGACGGTGGAGCAGTTCGCCGGCAGCCACTTCTATCCGCAGGCGGCGGTTTGGGCGCGGGAAAAGGGGCTGTCGTTGATCGCCAGCTCCGATGTTCACTCGCCGGCGCAATTCGAGCGGCCCACCGGCGCTCTGCGCGATTTCACGCTGCTGCTGGTGAAAGAACCTACGCAGGCAGGGGTGCGGGAAGCCCTCCTCGCGCGCCGCACCATGGCGTGGTTTGACGGTATGGTCTGGGGCCGCGGCGAAGACTTGGCGCTCCTGGCGCGGCACTCGCTGCGTATCGCGCCGATGCGAGTGGATGGCAAACTTCAGGGGCTGCTGCTGCGCAACGCTTGTTCCATTCCGCTCGAGGTGGAAGTGGACCCGGCCGCGCGGCTGCTGCGGCTTCCGCCGCGCGCGCACACCGTGCCGGCGCTTGGCAGCGCGATCGTGCCTGCCGGCGTCCCCAGCGGCGCCGCGCCCACCGAGATCGAGGTGCGGGTACGCAACCTTTATCTCGACCGGCAAACGAACCTGCGTCTGCCGCTCCCAGTGACGAACGGGTGACGCCTCGATCACGCGGCGGATGAACAGCCGTTCACCGGGGAGGTCGAGACTAGGCGCCAGTGAGCTATCCGCCAATGGCGTACACTTAGGGAATTTGGAGCTGATCGAGACCTCGGTCTTCACGCGACAAATTACGGAACTTCTGAGCGACGACGAGTATCGGCGATTCCAGACCGAACTCGCGGCCAATCCAGCCCTAGGACCGGTCATTCGGGGAGGCGGCGGAATCCGGAAAGTTCGCGTGGCGGCCGGATCGAGAGGAAAGAGCGGCGGTGCGCGAGTGATCTACTACTGGGCCAAGCAGACCGCGCAGTTAGCAACGGCCGTGAAAGAGGAGTTTGGAGATGAAGAACAGAGGACTTGATGCGAAGACTTTCGGCGAGCTGCTTGCAAGCGTTCGGGAGGGCGGAGCGATCCTGCGTGGCCAGCATGAGCCCTCGCGCAGTTTCGTCGTCGAAGCATCCGCCGTGCGCGCAATCCGAGAACGGACGAGCCTTTCGCAATCGGAATTCGCCGATCTCATCGGAGTCAGCATCAAGACGCTGCAGAATTGGGAACAGGACCGCCGCCGCCCAACGGGTCCGGCCGCGGCCCTGTTGCAGATCATCGCGCATGAGCCGCAACTCGCGATCAAAGCGATTCATCGCGAATAGCCAGGCATCACGCCAGTGACAATGTGGGACTGCTCCCTAGTCTAGCGAAGCCCCATTTTTCGGCAGAGGGTCTGTGCAGCCCCGAAAAGTCCGCTCTCCGCATCTGACCACGAACAAAACAGGCTGGCTATGCTCCCCAATCCGGCGCGCTGTACCCCTGAACGGCGGAGAAGTTCGCAGTATGGTTTTCTGCGAACAAATCGGCGTGTCGAGGAAGGCTAGCGGGCGGGAAACCCCGGAGCCTGCTTCACCCGTTCCGCCTGGAGCAGGTGGCGGACTTGGTGTTTCCAGATGATCTCGATTCCTGTCCCCGCGGTGAAGCGGATCCAGGAGACGAAGGGATTCTTGAAACGGATCCGGTTGACGTCGTAGTCCGCCGCTCGGCGCACGAAGTCCCGCGCGGACTCGTTGCTGCGCAGGAACCGGTCGAGAATGGAAGCATCAAACTGCTCACCCGGAGGCTCGATCTTGTTGGGAGCCTTTCCCTTCCGCGTGTTGGGTGACGCCTCGATCACGCGCCGGATGAACAGCCGTCCAAACCAGCCCGGAGTGATCTCCTCCGCGCGGCCTCGAGGCTGGCCTTCAAGTGCACTGCCAATCGCGGGCAGGTACACATCATTCGCCACGATCAAGTGCGCCAGGCACTGTCCGATGCTCCACGATCCCGGAGCGGGCTTCCAGTTGATCTGCGCGGCGCTGAGTCCGGCGGCGGCATCGCGCGCGCGGCGGCCGGCGGCGTCGAACTCGGAAATCACGCGGTTGACCCAGGGTGGAGCAGTGGTGATCATGACGGTCCGTGGTATAAAGAACCCTATGAATCGATTCTACGGCTGGTGGGTCGTCTTTGCCTGCTTCTGCACGTTTGGCTTGTCGACCGGCCTCCCCTACTACAACATGCCGTTCTTCTACGACTACTACGAGAAGAACTTTGGCTGGTCGCGGTCCGATATCACGCTGGGATTCCCGTTGGCCGCGGTGTTGATGCTGTGGGTGGGACCAACGCTGGTCCACCGTTTCAGCCCCAGGCTGATGATCATCGTGGGCACGGGGCTCACGTTCCTTTCGTTCGTCGGATTCAGCCGGATGACGGGCGACCTGACGTTCTACTACGCCTGCTGGTGCGTGTACATGCTCGGCTACATTTTCTCCGGCCCGATTCCGCACCAGATCCTGATCTCGCAGTGGTTCCGCCGGCAGCGCGGCAAAGCGATGGGCTTTGCCTATGTCGGGGTCGGGCTGGTCGCCTCGCTCGGATCGATTCTCGCGGCGGGACTGACGACCAGCCTCGGCGGATTCCAGCCCGCGCTGTTCGCCGTGGGTGCGATGATCCTGCTTGCCTGGCCCATCGCGTTCTTTGTGACCAAGGATAAACCGGCGCTGCTTGGCCAGAATCCTGATGGCGCGGCGTTCAGCGCTGAAGAAGTGAAACAGCAGCCGCGCGAATTCAGCTATTTGCTCCATCAGCCCGCGTTCTGGCTTCTCCTGGTCGGCAGCGCGTGCTCGATCGGGTCGATCGGCAGCATCAACCAGCACATGAAGCTCGTGTTCAAGGACCAGGGATTCACCGACCAGGCGGTCCTCAACGACACCTGGAAGACGGCGAGCGTGCTGATCCTGTGGTCGTCAATCGCGGGCAGGATTTTCGTCGGATGGCTTGCCGACAAGGCGTCGAAGAAGGTTGTGATGACCTGCACGTACGCGCTGGTGGCGCTTACGATTCCTCTGATGCTGCTGGTGAAACCGGGCAGCCCAACCGCATTGTATGCGTTCGCGCTGCTGTTCGGGTTCGGCATGGGCGCCGACTACATGTTGATCCCGTTGATGGCCGCCGAGCAGTTCGGCGTCAACACACTGGCGCGCGCGATGGCGATCATTTTGCCCACGGACACGATCGGCCAGACTTGGTTCCCGTGGATCGTGGCCAAGCTGCGCGAGGCGTATGGATCCTACGACACGGCGCTGATGGCAGTGTTCGGCATGGCCTTCATCGGCGCGATCGCGATCGCGCTGCTGCCATCCAGCCGCGGCAAGGATGAACCGGGATCGATCCCGGGCGCAGCGGGCGCGGCCGCGAAGTAAAGCAATGACGCGCCGGAGCTTCTCCGCCACCTGCGCCGCGGCCGCGGCACCGGTGTTGGCACAAGGTCCGCGGCGGCCCAATTTCGTCGTCATCATGACGGACGATCAGGGATCGCACGACCTGGGCTGCTACGGCGCGAAGGACCTCAAAACCCCGAACATCGACGGGCTGGCGGCCTCCGGAGTCCGGTTCACGAACTGGTATTCGAATGCGCCGGTGTGCGCGCCATCGCGTGCCGCGTTGATGACGGGCCGGTATCCCATCCGCGCTGGAGTTCCAGGCAACGGGCAGGCTCTTCAGCCCAAGCAGCGGACTACGGCGAGCCTCCTCAAGCCTCTTGGGTATGCCACCGCCCTGGCCGGAAAATGGCATCTGGGCGACACCTCCGTCACCCTGCCGAACGCGCACGGATTCGATTACTTCTACGGATTCCTGCCCGGCTGCGTGGACTTCTACTCGCACCGCTTCTATTGGGGCGAAAGCGGCGGGCGCGGGCAGGTCAACTTCCATTCTCTTTTCCGGAATCGGGACGAAGTGTGGGAGGACGGCGAGTACCTCACCGAACGGATCACCGAGGAAGCGTGCGGATTCATCCGCCGCAACTGGGACCGCCCCTTGTTCCTCACGGTGACCTACAACGCGCCGCATTATCCGATGCACGCGCCCGGCAAGTACATGGACCGGTTCCCCGGCATGGAGCCTGAGCGGCGTGTCTACGCGGCGATGCTTGCTGCGGTGGATGACGGCGTGGGCGCGATCCGCACGGCGCTTGAACAACACGGGCTCACGCGCGACACGCTCATCATCTTCATCGCCGATAACGGAGCCACTACCGAGCCGCGCGCCGGCCTGAATCAGGCGCCGGCCACCGCGGGGTCGAACGGCGTTTACCGCGGATTCAAGTTCAGCCTGTTCGACGGCGGCATGCACGTGCCAGGCATCATGAGCTGGCCTGGGCGGCTGCCGGAGGGCCGGGTATCGAACGAGGTGATGATGACCATGGACATCCTGCCCACGGTGTGCGCGGCCGCGGGAGCGGCGATCCCCGCCGGACACGATCTCGACGGGCGTGACATTTTGCCTGTGGCGATGGGACGCTCGCGCTCACCCCACGATGCCATCTACTGGACCAACGGCAAGCAGTTCGCCGTCCGCCGCGGCAACTGGAAACTGGTGCAGAACGGAAATCCGTACGGCCGCACGGCAGAGGACAAGAAGCCGCTGGAAGGCGAGGACGCGCTGTTCCTGTCGGATCTTTCCAAGGACCCGGGCGAGACCACCAACCTGCGCCGCGCCAATCCGGCGGTAGTCGATGATCTGCTCAGCCGGATCGAAAAGTGGAAGGCGGACCTGGCGGCAGGGGCATGAGGCTCGCCGCCGGACTTGCGGCGCTCGCGTTGCGCGCGGCTGAGTTCGACGTCGCCGTGTACGGCGGAACTTCGGCCGGCGTCATCGCCGCTGTTGCCGCGGCGCGTGAAGGTCTGACTGTCGCGCTGTTCGAGCCGCGGCTCAACCTGGGCGGGATGAGTTCTGGCGGGCTCGGCAACACCGATCACGGGCGCAAGGAGACGGTCGGCGGATATTCGCTCGAGTTCTACAAGCGCGTGGGTGCCAAGTACGGCCAGGAAATCGCGTGGGCGTTCGAGCCGCACGTGGCCGAGCTGGTGTTCCGCGAGATGGCGGCCGAGGCCAAGGTTCAGGTGTTCTACGATCACCGGCTGCGCGCGGACGGCGGAGTCCGGAAGAAGAAGGGGAGCATAGCGGAGATTTTTTTCGACAACGGGACGGCATTCACCGCCAAGGTCTTCATCGACGCCACCTATGAGGGCGATTTGCTGGCGTTCGGCAAGGTGAGCTTCACGGTTGGGCGCGAGTCCACTACGCAGTACGGCGAGACGCTCGCGGGCGTGCGGCCCAAGGATCCCAAGCACCAGTTCGACTTTCCGGTCTGGGGCTTCAAGGATCCCGCGAACTCAATTCCCCTGCCCGGCGTGAGCAAGGAACTGCCTGGCAAGACTGGCTCGGGCGACAAGAACGTCCAGGCCTACAACTTCCGGCTGTGCATCACGCAGAATCCGCGGAACCGGGCTCCTTTTCCCAAGCCCCGCGGCTACCTTCCAGCCGACTACCTGCTGATGGCGAAGTACCTTGAGGGGCTGGCCAAGCACCTCGGGCGTCCCGTCCGGATGAGCGACGTGCTGAAACTGGCACCGCTTCCGAATGGGAAGTTCGACGTGAACAACCGGGGTGCTGTCTCGACCAACTACGTCGGCGGAAGCTGGGCGTATCCAGGCGCGGACTACCTGTCGCGCGCGGCGATCTGGCAGGCGCACATCGACTACACCGCCGGGCTGCTCTACTTTCTGTCGTGGGATCAGGCCGTGCCTCAGGCGTTGCGGACCGAGTTCGGAAGCTGGGGTCTGGCCGCCGATGAGTTCGCGGACACCAACAACTGGCCCCACCAGCTCTACATCCGCGAGGCGCGGCGCATGGTGGGCGATTTCGTGATGACGCAGCGGGACATCCAGGAGGCCCTCACCAAACCCGACTCGATCGGCATGGGATCCTACAACTCGGATTCGCATAACGTCCAGCGCTACATTCAGACCGATGGCACGGTGCAGAACGAGGGCAACATGGAAGTGCCGGTGAAGCCCTACCAGATTCCGTACCGTGTGCTGCTGCCCAAGCGGAAGGAGATCGCGAACCTGCTCGTGCCGGTCTGCGTATCGGCAAGCCACGTCAGCTATTCAACCCTGCGCATGGAGCCCGTCTACATGATCCTGGGACACGCGGCGGGAGTGGCGGCCAAGCTCGCCATTGAGTCCGGAAAGCCCGTGCAGGAGATCGATACCGGCGCGCTGCGGGAGAGACTCCTCCGCCAGGGCGCCGTATTGGGGATATAATGCGCCCAAGGAGACCATGAATGAGATTCTTCCGCCGTGAGTTCTTCAGCCGCGCCGCGCTGCTGTCGCTTTTCGCTGGTAAGAGGGCTGAAGCGGCCCGGAGCCAACTGTACTCCGAGAGCATTTACACGCGCCTGTTGGGCGTGCGTCCGATCCTGACCTGCCGCGGGCACACAACTGCATTTGGTGGCTCGCTGATGCCCGTTGAAGTGATGCGCGCGATGCAGGAGGCCAACGACCAGTTCGTCGACATGATGGAGCTGCACCGTGCGGCGGGCGCGCGGATCGCGTCGATCATGAAATCAGAAGCGGCGGTGGTGTCCGCGGGGTCGTTCTCGGCCATGCTGCTCGGGTGCGCGGCCTGCCTCACTGGCAAGGATCCGGCCAAGGTGGACGCCCTTCCGCATCCCACCTGGTCCAAGCGGGAAGTGCTGGTGCACAAGGGCCATCGCGTCGTCTACGACCGCGCCTACCGTGCCGCCGGCGCGACGCTGATCGAAGTGGAGACGATGGAGCAGATGGAACGCGCGATTCATCCGGAAAAGACCGCGATGCTCGCGGCCTTGGCGAGCACGGCACAGAGTTCTCGTGCGGGACTGATGACCATCCAGGACTACATTGAGCTCGGCCGGAAACACCGGGTCCCGGTGCTGGTGGACGCGGCGAGCGAGCTTCCTCCCTCCACCAATCTGACCCGCTGGACAACGATGGGCGCGGACCTGGTGGTTGTCTCCGGTGGCAAGGGGATCCTGGGACCGCAGTCGTCCGGAATCCTTGCCGGACGTAAAGATCTGATCGAGGCGGCGCTCATCCATTCCTCGCCGAACGCCAACATCGGGCGTGGGATGAAGGTGGGCAAGGAAGAGATCGTGGGGCTGGTGGTGGCGCTCGAGCGCTACGCCAATCTCGACCACGACACGGTGCAGGAGACCTGGAACAAGAAGGCGAAATATATCGCGCATGAACTGCAGGGAATTCCGGGATTCACCGCGGCCTACCGGGTGAACCCACAGGGATTCGGCGAAGTCAGGATCGATTGGGACCGCAGTGTGATTCCGCTTTCGGGCAAAGACGCGGCCACGCGGCTCTTCAATGGGGAACCCCGGTTGATGTATTACGACGACGACAAGGGCGGGGTGATCCAGACTCGCTGCATGAAAGACGGCGATGAAATCCTGGCTGCGCGCGTGCTTGGAAGATTCTTCCGGGAGAACCGCAAGGCCTGAGACTCCGGAGGCCCGATGGGCACCTACATTCATTTCAAGGGTTGCCTCGACGACCCGTCGCGGATCGATGAGGTATTCGCGGATGTCCGCGAATTCGCCAACGCAGTGGGATGGACAACCGAAGACTATACGGAACACGTTTCCGGGGTGATGATCGTGACGCCCGAGCAGGAGGATGATCCGAATCCGCCTCCGCCCGAGAAACTGGATCCGGAGGATGAGCCGTTCCCTAAGGGGTTCGGCAAGCGCGGTGCCATCACGATCCAGGCCCGCGTGCGGAAACGCCACCCGCCGCCGCTGCTCGAAGAGACGTTGCGCGGCATCATTGTCCGGGCCAGGGAGACGCCGGGCGTGCTGCTGAAGTTCAACTCCACCGGAAGGCTGGTCGAGTTCCTGGAGCTTCCCACGGAGTACATCATGAATGCGATCCCGGAGACGGTCCACTACATCGCGTACGCGAAGTGGGTCTGCACGACGGGGTCGGTGGATGAGCACATGTTCATGTGTGCCCTGTTTGACCGGCTCAAGCGGAAGTTCATGAGCAATCTCCACATCAGCGACAACACCGGATACTGGGATGAAAGGGACCTGCGGAAGCTTCGGCGGGAGCAGATCATTCAGGGGAGCTTCAAGCGGATGATGAGTGACCCGGGGTCGGCTGAGCTGTTTGTGAAGGCGGCGGGACTGGTCCCGGAGGACGCCAAAGTGCGGCCGGTCACTGAAGCGGATCTGGCGAGGCCGAAGCCGAAGAGGCGCAGCGCGTCCAAGCCGTCTTGACGCGGCCTTGTAAGAAATTGCCGTCTCGCGCCATATAAGAAGTGAGGCCCACAGCCTCACTTCTGCAATGAAAAGCGAAACAAAAGCGAAACCTCCCGCGAAACAAGCCTCCTGGCAGTGGGCGGGCGTCGACTCTCCCTGGACGCTTGCTGAAAAAGCCCTCGGAAGGCTCGGCCGGATCTACCTCTGGGGACCTCCGGGAGTCGGCAAGAGCTTCCTCGCCGCCAAGGCCGCGCCGAACCGGTTCCAGCTCACGCTCTCCGATGACCACACGGTCCAGGAACTCATGGGCCACTACGTGCCGGACGGCACCGTGTTCCGCTGGCACGAGGGTCCGGTGTGCCAGGCGTTCCGCGAAGGCTGCCCCCTGGTGTTGAACGAAATCGGACGCGCGAGCGCCGCGGTCCAGGACTTCCTGCTTGGCGTGCTCGACAGCCACGATGTCGCGCGGATCACCTTGCCGAGCGGCGCGCACTTGCGCCCGTCACCGGGTTTCTCCGTCATCGCGACCTCCAACTCTCCGCCAGACGAACTCGAAGCGGCTCTACGCAGCCGGTTCGAGGCCGAGATCCACGTCGGGCGGCCCCATCCGGACCTGTGCGCGCTGCTCGAGGCAGAGCTCCCAGGTCTGGGCGAGGCGCTCGATGACAGCTTCAACGATCCCGAGCGCGCGCTCGACCCGCGGCGTCTCCTCTCCTTCGCCGGGCTGCGGCGCGCCAACCTGCCGGCTCGCGAGGCAGCCTGCCTGGCGTTCGGCGAGCGGGCGCCGGATGTCATCGCCGCGCTGTCGGCGCGTGGACTCAAGCTATGAGAAATCCGTTCCTCCTCCCCGTGCCGGCCGTGGCTGCTGGCGCGGGTCCGTTTGAAGTGCTCGGGTCTGACCTCAACGGCGGATGCTCGATGCCTACGGCCAACGAGCCCGGACTCTACGCTGCGCCCTTCGACGCTGATTCCGCACTGGCCCTCGGTGTCCGGCAGCATGAGTACGGCCACCTGGGATTGCTGCGCCGCAACCTGACGCCGGGCGCGAAGGTTATCAGCGGGATCGCCGCGCAGGGGATCCACGAAGCCTGGATCCAGGGCGTCCTTGATGTGGTGGTGAACAGCTACATGGAATCGCGGGGCAACCGCGAGATCGCATGGCTTACGCCCTGGCAGGATCCTCTGCCCGAAGCATTGCCGCGGTGGCTCGCGGCCACACTATTCCTCCGGTGCGAGGGACTGCCCAGGTTCGCCGCGCTCCGTCTCGAGGTCGCATCGCGCGGGGTGTTCACGGCGCCGGACTTCCGCCTGCTCCACCAGCGCGGGCGGGAGTTGTGGGCAACCGGCGAGACTGCGGCCGCGCTCACCGGGAAACGCATGCTGGAACTGGTCCGCGAGCTTCAGGACGCCTTCGGGCCGTCCGATCCCTCGGCGCAGGTCCCTGGATACGTCAGGCGGTTCGTGAAGGCCCGGCGTGGCCCTGCCAAGTGGCCTGCTCCCCAGAATCCAACGGGGAACTGGGGCGCGATGGAGGTAGTGCATCTGCCATTGACCTTGCGTGGTGCACGCGGTGGAGGAACGCGGGCTTCGGGACCCAGCAGCAGCGGCTCATTCCGGTATCCACATCGCGCCTTGCTTCCATCAGACGACGGGTGCGCGTTCACGACGAAGAAGAATCGCGGCCGCGCCGGAGCAGCGCTGATCGACTGCTCGGGCAGCATGTCGGTCAGCCAGGAGGATCTGCGTCAACTGCTCGACGAGGGACGGCTGGCAACGATCGCCGCCTATGCCAGCGCGCCTGGCACGCTCGATCACGGCAGGCTGGTGATTCTCGCGCGAAACCACCGCTTGGCGGAAGCGAGCCGGCTGGAAGGGATGCTCGGGATCGGAAACGTGGTGGATGGTCCCGCGCTGCGCTGGCTGTGCCGGCAGCCGGGCGGGCGCGTCTGGATCTCCGATGGACACGTGACTGGCGTGGGTGACAAGACCGGGATTCCGCTGTCGTCTGAGGCGGAGCGGTTGGTCCACCGGGGCCGGATCCAGCAGTTCCGGACGTTGCGCGAATTCTTGGAGGTGCACCGATGATGGCTGAACAGGACAACTTGTGGGAGGGACGGCTGATCGAAGCCTTGTACTCGATCCTCGCCCGTGACACGGCCGTGCCTGAAGACGTCGACCGCGTGCTCGCGCGGCTCACATTGTCGCGCGGGGCCCTTGCCGACCTTGCGGTGGAAGTGGCTGGCCGCTCGTGCCGCCGGATCGCCGGATGCGAGTGGAACCCGGAAGCCAGCGTGGGCGCGGATTCTCTCGCATGGATCGAGGCGTTGACAGGCGA
>VFZX01000076.1 GCA_016871015.1 Acidobacteriota bacterium
GCATCCCCCAGCTTAACCGCTGTCCCCCGGTTACCCTTCGTTTGTGTCAACCGCCCACCGGCACACTTGTCAAGGATGTCTCCGGTTCGCACACTCCCGCCAACCTCAGCATGGAAGGCCGGTTCCCGCACACGGCTTCGCACGACACGCTATCGGTCACCAACAACGTGACCAAGTCGCTGAGCGGACACACGCTGAAGGCAGGATTCTATTTCGACCAGATCTGGCGCGGCTCTTTCAACCCACTGGGCTTCAACGGCCAGTTCGATTTCGCGACCACGGCGAACAATCCGCTGGACACGGGACATCCGTATGCCAACGCCGCGGCCGGCGTGTTCAACACCTACACGGAAGCGTCGGCACGCCCCTACACGAACTACATCTCGCGTAATATCGAGTGGTTCGTACAGGACAACTGGAGGGTCGCACGCCGCCTCACGCTTGATCTGGGACTGCGGTTCCAGTGGATCCCGCCGTTCGCGATCCGCAACAATACGCTGAGCTCCTTTAACGAAGCACGGTACCGGGCCGCCGACGCACCCGCTCTGATCCGGCCGGGGACCTCGGGAACACAACGCGTGGGGATTCATCCGCGGACCGGCGCAGTGTTCCCGGCCGCGGCGATCGGCGCGCTGGCCCCGGGCACAGGCGACGAGTTCAATGGACTCCTGGTGGCCGGCAAGCATCCGCAGGAGATCCTCGCTGACCGGGGCGTGATGTTCGGTCCGCGGTTCGGGTTTGCGTGGGATCCGTTCGGGGGCGGCAAGACCGCGGTCCGGGGCGGCGCGGGGCTGTTCTATAACCGCGAGCCCGCCGGGTTCCTGACCAACGCGTTGACGCAGCAGCCGATCGTCAACTCACCCACCGTATTCCATGGAACGTTCGCGTCCCTGGCCTCGGCCGGTTCGCTCGCCTTCCCGCAGGACATCACGGCCATCGACCCTGTCAGCAAGGTTCCCTCGACGGTCAACTACAGCTTTTCGATTCAGCGCAACATCGGGTTCTCGACCATCTTCGACATCGCCTACGTGGGATCGCTCGGCCGTAACCTTCAGTGGCGGCGGAATCTGAACGCCGTCCCGTTCGGCGCAAATTTCCGGCCCGAAAACGCCGACCCAACGAACACACGGGTGCCGCTGCCCGCGAATTTCCTCCGCGGATACCAAGGGTTTGGAAACTTGCCACAGGTCGAGTTCGCCTCCTCGTCCAACTATCACTCGCTGCAAGTCAGCGCCGACCGCCGCTTCTCACGCGGCGTCCAGTTCGGTGTGGCTTATACGTGGTCGCGCGCGATGGATTACAACAGTGCCGACGGCGAAGTGGTCAGCAATCTCGTGGCACGGCGGGTCTGGAACTACGGTCCGTCCTCGTTTGACCGCGGCCAGGTGCTGCGCGTGAACTGGCTGTACGATGTACCCAACGCGGCAGCACCACACACGCTGATGCGGGCCGTGCTCCACCACTGGCAGTTGTCGGGCATCTACAGCCTGACATCGGGTCAGCCGCTGGCGATCGGATTGTCGACCACTGCCGCGCTCGACATCACAGGCTCACCCACGGACGGCGCACGCGTCGTGCTCACGGGCGACCCGGAGCTGCCGCGCGGCGAGCGCACCTTTAGCCGCAACTTCCGGGGCGAGGTGGTCCGCTTGCCCTCCGTGGGATCGATCGGAAACTCACCACGATTTCCGATCCGCGGACCGTGGGGTGACAACTGGGACCTGACGCTGTTCAAGAACTTTCCGTTGCGCGAGTCGATGCGGCTCCAGTTCCGGTGGGAGCTCTACAACGCGCTCAACCACACTCAGTTCACCGCGATTGACACCGGCGCGCGGTTTGACTTGCAAGGCAACCAGGTCAACGCGCGGCTGGGTGAGTTCACCGCCGCCCGTAACGCCCGGATCATACAGTTCGCGCTAAGGTTCTACTTCTGAAGACCCTCGCCGAGACACTCGATTACGTGCAGTCGGCCGACCGCGAACTCCACACGGCGTTGCGCGCGGCCGGAGCGATGTTTCACCACCGGCCGCCGGGAGAGGAATGGAGCGCCGCCGATGTGCTTGCGCACTTAATCCGTACTGAGCGGGTGTATCAGTTGATCTGGCTGCTGGTGCCTCCGCTGTCCCGCTGGCCCAGACTGGTGGAGTGGCTGGACCGGATCGACATCCGGCTGTGGTCGGCGATGGGATTGAGGACCGTCGAGCAGCCACCGGGCGGACGGTTGATTCCAGCAAATGTCCGGCAAGGGCGGTTTCTCGCTCCGGGTTTGTTGAAACCGGGATCAGACGCCACGATCGACCGGATGCTCGCCAAGCGGCTTCGGGTCCGCGAACAGTCCCTCAGGATCATCGCGCGGCTGCCGGACCGGGTATTGCACGAGGTGCGCTGGAGCCATCCGTTATTTGGAAAGTACACGATGCTGGAATGGGTGGAAATGATGGGCATGCATGACCGGCGGCACACCGGACAGATCGAGCGTATTACCGCACGCTGCTGAGAGCCGCTTGACAGACGAGAATAATTATCGTCTAATAGGAATTGTCATGCGAGACACGCTAGCCCCCCGGATGCAAAACTTCCGGGACCGCTGCGTGGAACTCGGCATGCCGCTCACCCACCAGCGTCTGGTGATCTATGAGGCGCTGGCCTCAACCGATGAGCACCCGACGCCCGAAGCCGTATTCGAACGGGTGCGCAAGAAGATCCCTTCGATCTCGCTCGCCACCGTCTACAAAAACATCCGCTCGTTCGCCGACGCCGGCTTGCTGCGCGAAGTGAGCCTGCTCCACGAATCGCTGCGGCTGGACGCCAATCTCGCCGACCACCACCACCTGGTCTGCGAGCGATGCAAATCCGTGACCGACCTCCCTCACGACGCACTTGCGCCAGTGCGAATGAAAATCAACCCTCCGGACCGCTTCCAGGTCCACCGTTTCAACGTGGAAGTGCTCGGGCTTTGCGCCCGGTGCGCGGCCACGGATTCCTAATCATCCACTCAAAGGAGAACTCCCATGGCTGACCTGAATGGCAGCAAGACGCACCACAACTTGAAGGACGCCTTCGCCGGCGAATCGCAGGCCAACCGCCGCTACCTGTACTTCGCCAAGCAGGCCGACGTCGAAGGATTCCCTGACATCGCCGGTCTGTTCCGCGATACCGCCGAAGGCGAGACTGGCCACGCGCACGGACACCTCGACTATCTGAAAAAGGTCGGCGATCCGGCCACCGGACTTCCGATCGGAGACACTTCGGCCAATCTCGCAGCAGCGATCGCCGGTGAGACGCACGAGTACACCGACATGTATCCGGGCATGGCCAAGACCGCCCGGGCAGAAGGCTTCGGCGAGATCGCCGACTGGTTTGAGACGCTCGCCAAGGCCGAGAAGTCGCACGCCGGCCGCTTCACCCAGGGACTGCAGTCGATCAGCTAACATGCGCGGGCGGAAGCCAATCATGCTTCCGCCCGTCCCCACTATGCAAGTTATAAAAGGAGACCCGACTCCGGGCCTCACCTACAATCCGAACGACCCGGTCTATTGGGACCGGAAGGCGGTTGACGCCGAAATCGAGCGCGTCTTTGAGATCTGTCACGGGTGCCGTCTGTGCTTCAACCTGTGCCCCTCGTTCCCCGCCCTGTTCAAGTCGGTGGACGGGCACGACGGCGATGTCCGCAAAGTGAGCCTTACCGAGACGAACGAAGTCATCGACCTCTGCTACCAGTGCAAGCTGTGCTACGTGAAGTGTCCTTACACTCCGGACGACAAGCACTCCTTCCATCTCGACTTTCCGCGATTGATGATGCGCGCCAACGCGGTGCGCAAGAAGGCGGATCCTGGCACGATCCGTGACCGGTTGCGGACCGCGATGTTGACGCGCCCCAACCTGGTTGGCGAGATCGGCGGCATGACCGCGGGCGTCGCGAACTGGGCGAACCGCCAGGCGCCGCTCCGCTGGGGCATGGAGATGACGCTGGGGATCCATCGCGGCAAGATCCTGCCTGACTTTCACGGAGAGACATTCGAGAGCTGGCGGACACAGCGGGGAACTCCGGAGGGCGACCCCACCCAAGCCGTCCTGTTCCACACCTGCTTCGTCAACCACAACATTCCGCAACTGGGCCGGGACATCATCGAGGTTTTTTCAAAAAACGGCGTTTCACTCGGCTGCCCGAAACAGAACTGCTGCGGAATGCCGGCGGTCGAAGCCGGCGACATCGAACTCGCCAAGTCAATGGCGCGCTCGAATGTCGAATCGCTGTTTCCGTACGTGGCTGACGGACGCAAGGTGCTCGCGGTGAATCCCACTTGTTCCTACATGATGAGGAAAGAGTACGCGGAACTGCTTGGCACGCCCGAGGCAAAGGCCTTCGCCGCGGCCACCATGGACGTAAGTGAGTTCCTCTGGCAGCGCAAGCAGCAAGGAAACTTCAATCGCGATTTTCTCTCGTCGCCCGGCAAAATTGCGTACCACGTGCCCTGCCACCTTAAGGCACAGAACATCGGATTCCGCTCGCGTGACGTCATGCGCCTGATCCCCGGCGCGCAGGTCCGGCTCGTCGAACAGTGCTCGGGCCACGACGGAACATGGGCCATGAAGAAGGAGTTTTTCCCGCTGTCGATGCTCGCGGGCAAGAAGGCCTTTGACGAGATGAGGGAGGCGGACGCCGAAGTACTGGCCACGGACTGTCCGCTCGCCGCGATTCAGTTCGACCAGGCGCTGGGCGTCCGCCCAATCCATCCCATTCAAGTGCTCGCCCGCGCTTATCGCCCGGACGGATTCCCAAACAAGATCGAAAACAAGAATGCAACCAGTTAATTTTTCCGAGATCGCCAACATCGCGGCCTACGAGTTGGAGCGGCCCGCCTACCGCGATCGCATGATCCAGTTGAAGGACCGGCGCCGGATTCGGGCCGGCGATCACCTGACGTTTCTGTTCGAGAACCGCGACACGGTGCGCTACCAAGTACAGGAGATGATGCGCATCGAGCGGATCGTGCGGGAGCAGGATATCCGCCACGAGCTCGACACCTACAACGAGCTGATTCCCGAGCCGTATGGACTCTCGGCCACCCTGTTGATCGAGTATGAGACCCCGGAGCTGCGCGCGGTGTGGCTGCCGGCGCTGCTGGGACTCGAGGACCACGTGTGGATTGAAGTCCCGGGATTCGATCCGGTACGCGCGCGGTTCGACACGCGGCAGATCTCGACCGACCGGCTTAGTTCCGTGCAGTACATCAAGTTCGCGCTCGGTCCGGAACGGGCCGCGCGGCTGGCCGCGGGCACGCGCATTTTCGCCGACCATCCGAAGTACCAGGCTTCGGCGGAACTCACCGCCGCCCAGGCCGCGGAGCTGTCGCTCGACCTGATGGGATAGAATCCCTCCCATGACGCGGAGAGGATTTCTGGCTTCGAGCGGCGCGCCCGCACTCGCGCAGAGCGGCCCCAGGCCGAACGTGCTGCTCCTGATGGCGGACCAATTCCGTTATGACTGCCTTGGCGCAAACGGCAACCAGTTGGTCCGCACGCCGAACCTCGACCGCCTCGCGGCTGGCGGCGCAGCATTCAGCTATTGCTACGTCCAGTCGCCGGTGTGCGTCCCTTCGCGGATCAGCTACTTCACCGGCCGCTATCCGCACAGCCACAAGAACCGCGTGAACTACACGCCGTGCGATCCCCGCGAAGTGCTGATGCAGCGCTGGTTTCAGCAAGCGGGGTATCAGACAGGATCCGTCGGCAAGCTCCACCTGTATCCTCCGACGGCGGAACATGCGCGCACCACTGGTTATGATCGCGTGCTGCTCGACGACGGCGTCGGCGCAACCGACCGCTACTCGGACTACGTGAAGTGGCGCAACGCCAACGATCCGATGGCTGGCAAGGTCCACTACAACTCCGCGGCCAAGGATATCCCGCCTGGCAGGAATCCGTTCCGTCTCGCGATCGGATCCGAGTTCACGCCCACGGCCTGGGTAGGACGCGAGTCGCGCGCGATGCTCCGCGAGTTCGCCGCCGCGGGCCGTCCGTTCTTCATGAACGTGTCGTTCTTCAAGCCGCACGCGCCACACACGGTTCCTCCGCCGTTCGACACCATGTACGACGGAGTGACGATCCCGCTGCCTCCGCCCGCGGATCTCGCGCGGATCCGGACCCTGCCCGAGCCGGTGCAGCGGCAGATTCTCCGCGGCCGGCCGGAGTACGCGATGGAGCGCGAGAGGCTCCAATGGATCTACCGCGCGTACTATGGCGGCGTGTCGCAGGTGGACCAGGAGATCGGCGCGATCCTCGATGAGCTTGACCGCACGGGACAGGCGGCCAATACGATCATCGTGTTCTGCACGGACCATGGCGACCAGCTTCTGGAGCACGGCTTGCAGGGCAAGAACGTCTTCTTCGAACACTCCGTCCGGCTTCCGCTTCTGGCGCGGTTCCCCGCCCGCGTGAAACCGGCGCGGTATGAACAACTCGTGGAGACCGTCGACGTGATGCCGACGCTGCTCGAGTTGTCCGGCATTGAGATCCCGGTGAATTGCCAAGGCCGCAGCATGGCTCCGCTGATTACCGGCAGGGGCGGGTATCAGGAGAAGGATGCGGTGTTCGCCGAGAACATCATCCCGGAGGTCATCACCGGCGGCGCGCTCGACTTGCCCTACGTCCCCGGCAAGGGCGTCGGCGGCATCCGCCATCCGGACTGCAAGATGGTCCGCACGCGGCGGTGGAAGTTCAACTATTATCCCGGCCACGGGCCGGAGCTGTACGATTTGCAGGAGGATCCCGGGGAGATCCGCAATCTGATGCGCGAGCCGGATCCGCCCGCCATCGCCGCGGAACTCAAGCAGCGGCTGCTCGACTGGATGATCACGGCGGATGAGGCGGACCAGATCGCGCCGCGATGGCTGGTGTGATCGTCTCAGTGGCCCCTCGCTGGAAGGTGCTACTGAATCCTCGTCGTCTGGTGCGCCGCCAGCCGCCACTCACTCCCGTGCTTGATCCACACATGGATCATCATCACCTTGTCATCGAAGGGACCCGCCGGATTGGTCCCCGTCACCCGCACGATTGAGTGCGTGATGGCCGTGCTGCCATGCATGCGCGTGTCGATCTTCTGATGCTCCAGGCTCTTGTACACCTGCCGCTTCTGCCGCAGCTTGTCCAGGTACTGCGCCTTTGTGTCGATCACGCCACTGGCGTGCGCGTAGATGATGTCGGGCGTCATGATCTTATCCAGCGCGGCCAGGTCATTGGCCAGCACACGGCCCGCCCAGTTCTTTTCGACGGCCGCCATGTCCTGGGCCAGCACCGCGCAACCAAGCGCCACCAGCAGTCCAAAAGTGCGAATCAGCATCCCTCTACTGTATCGCCGTATCCACGGCGCGTTCATCTGCTCCATCAGGAAGAGCATCCGAAACGGCTGCTTGAGGCGCAGTCCGGCCCGTGCGATTCTGGAACGTGGCCAGAGCGATCAAATATTCGTGCGTCGCGGCGTTGCTCCACGCCGCCGCGGTATTGATGTTTGCGCAAGGTCCGGAGGGCAGAGCGCTGTTCTTGACCCGATGCGCTGGATGCCATGGACAGGACGGTAACGGCGGTGAACACGCCCCGTCGATCCTGGCAAGCTTGGCGGCCAAAACGGACGAGGCGCTCACGGCGGTGATCCGCCATGGCGTGCCGGCCAAAGGCATGCCCGGATTCAAGCAGCTTCCCGACACCGAGGTCCGGGCACTCGTTGCATACATGCGATCACTGCAACAAGCCCGGCGCGGACGCCGCGGGTTCGCGCAGGTGCGCCGGAAGGTGAAACTCACGGACGGCACCGAGATCGACGGATTCGCGATCGGATCCACCAGCCGCGAGATCCAGTTGCGCACCGATGACCAGCGGATCCACCTGCTGCGCAGGTCCGGCACAGTCTACCGCCGCGTGACAAGCCAAGCGGACTGGACCAGCATGCACGGCGGATTCAGCGGTAACCGCTATTCGCCACTCACACAGATCAACAAGGATAACGCCGCACGCATGTCGTTGAAGTGGATCTTCGCGATGCCCAACGGCGGACGCATGCAGGCGACGCCACAGGTCCACGACGGCGTGATGTACGTCCCCAGCACCAACACACTGATGGCTCTCGATGCCGGATCCGGCGCGCGGCTCTGGGAGTACACGCGTCCTCCCACGCAAGGCCTCATCGGAAACGCGCGATCACCGGGCAACAACCGCAGCGTGTCCATCATGGGCGACAAGGTGTTCATGCAAACCGACCATGCCCACTTGCTCGCGCTGAACCGCCACACCGGCCAGGTCCTTTGGGATACCGAGATGGCCGACTTCCGCCAGAACTACAACGCCACGGGATCGATGCTTGCCATCGAGAACCTTGTGGTGGCCGGCACGGCGGGTGGCGAGGAAGGCGTGCGGGGATTCATCGCAGCCTACGACCAGCAGACGGGAAAAGAGGTCTGGCGCTTCTGGACGGTCCCCGCCCGCGGCGAGCCGGGCTCGGAGACTTGGGACGGCAAGGACATCGATCACGGCGGCGGTCCAGGCTGGCTCACCGGAAGCTATGATCCATCGACGAAGACCGTCTACTGGCCCACCGGCAACGCGGGTCCGGATTTCAACGGCGACAACCGCAAGGGCGACAATCTCTATACCTGCTCGATCGTCGCGCTCGACCTCGCCACAGGAAAACTCAAGTGGCACTTTCAGCCAACGCCGCACGACGAATGGGATTGGGACGCGGTACAACCTCTGGTCCTGGTGGACACCACCTGGCGGGGACAGCCGCGCAAGCTGCTGCTGCAGGCCAATCGCAACGGGTTCCTCTACGTGCTGGACCGCACGAATGGAAAGATGCTGCTCGCATCGCCGCTTGTGAAAAAGCTGACCTGGGCCAAGGAAATCGCGCCCGACGGACGTCCGGTGATGAATCCGAACCAGGTCCCGACCGTCGAGGGCGCGCTCATTTGTCCTGCCGTGGAAGGCGCCGCCAACTTCTTCTCCACTTCATTCAATCCGGCAACGAAACTGTTCTACGTAAACACCCTCGAGCGCTGCGCGGTCTACACCAAGCGCGCGACACCCGACTGGACGCCCGGACGCACCTACTACGGAGGCGGCGGACGGCGCGATCCCAACGACAATCCCCAGAAGATCCTGCGCGCTTTCAACATCGAGACCGGCAAGCCCGTGTGGGAGCTTCCGCAGGATGGGCCCGGCACGGCCTGGTCCGGAACCCTGACCACCGCCGGCGGGATCGTGATTTACGGCGACGACGGCGCAGCTCTCGGCGCCGCTGACGCCGCCACCGGGAAGCCGCTCTGGAACTTCCCGTTCACCGACTCGCTGCACACCTCGCCGATGACCTACATGTTCGACAACAAACAATACGTGTCGATCATTAGCGGCGCGGTCGTCTACGTGTTCGGTGTGGACTAACCACCATGAGGATCCGTCCGGCTGGCGCGTGGGCCGCATTGCTCTGCCTCCCCGTACCCGTCCTGGCCCAGCGCGCCGCCTGGGTCAAGGACGGCGTCGTCATGGCGTCGAACATGGAGGCGCTGTCGTTTGTCCAGCGCCGTGGCGGACAGGCCGCCAACTACGCGGAGCACTGGCGCCGCGAGCAGTCCGAGGAAGCGATCCTCGCGCTCAAGGCGCAGGGCGTCAACGCGGTCCTCATTAGCCTGATGAAGGGCGCCGGATTCCAGGCTGAAGCCGATGACATCGAAGCGGCGCGGCGCTATGTCCAACTCGCGCACAAGCACGGGCTCAAAGTTGGCGGATACATCGGAGCCTCGATCTTCCACGAAACCATGTTCGACGAGGAGCCGGACTCGCTCAACTGGATCCAACGCGACGAACTCGGCCGCCCGCTGCACTACAATCCAGCCCAGACGTTCCGCTACATGGCCAACCGCCTGCACCCGGGCTATCACGGCTTTGTGCGGCGCGTGCTCAAGCTTGGCATCGGCGATCTCGGCATGGACTTCGTCCACTTTGACCAACTGATGTGGTGGCGGCTGCCCTACGCCTCCTACACGGAGACGGATCAGTCGGCTTTCGCCCGGTTCATCGAAAGCCGGTATCCGCCCAGCCGCATGAAGGAACGCTTCGGATACGGCAGGATGGGCCGCTTGCGGCTTCCCGAGTTCGGACTCACCGGCGCGCCCGTCTCCTGGTTCGAAGTGGTCAACCCGATGATGCAGGAGCTGATGCACTTCCGCTCACAAACACTCGCGGACCGGTTCAAGGAATACGGCGACTACATCCGCGAGTTGAACCCTCAAGCCGCGCTCCAGGCTAATCCATACCTCGATCCGTCGGCGAACAATGCGGTGATGTACGGCGTGGATGTGCCTCGCCTGCTCGAGCACGGCGACATGATCACGAGCGAAGAACGCAATGAGCCCGGCTTCACCGGGGATGGGCGGCTCATCTCCCGGATTCGAACCTATCGCGCCGGACGCGCGATGGGCGTTTCCATCCTGTTCTGGCAGCAGCCGGCGACCATCGTGGGCCGCCCCGCGCATCATGTGTTGAAGAGCGATCAGCGCCTGCGTCTCGCCGAAGCGATGGCCTTCTGCGGGAACTGCCTGGGACTCACGGCCGGTCTCGATGTCGGCAATTCGCGCTTCCCGCCGGCGGCGCAACGCTATGTGGACTTCTATTTGAAGCGCAACGAGCTGTTCAAGGATGCAAGCCATGCCGCCGAGGTCGCGGTCCTGCGCTCGTTCGCATCGGTCGAATTGAACGGCTCCGGCGTGCTTCCCAGTGTCGTGCTGGCTGAGCAATCGCTGCTGCAGGCGGGGATTCCTTATGCGACGATCTATGACCGCCACCTCGGCGATCTCAGCCGGTTCAAGGTCCTCGTGCTCGCCAACCAGGACGCATTGTCCGACGCGCAGATCGACGCCATCACGGCTTTCGCGCGTGCGGGGGGCGGTGTTGTCGCAACGGACTCGACAGGCGATTGGACCGACTGGCGGCTGCGGCGTCCGAAGTCCGGCCTGCAAGCATTGCTGAGCACGGGACACCTGCCGGACCGTCCTGTTCGCGCCAACATCGGCAGCGGGCGCGCCGCCTACATTCCGCGTATCGAGCCATCCGTCGCTCCGCCCCCTCCGCAGCTCTACTACGTGTTCCGCAACGAGTTCTGGAAGCTGCCGCGGAATCACGCGGAGTTCATCGATGCTGTCCGTTGGGCGCTTAAGGACCCGGGGCTGGCCGTGCAGGTCCCGCAGTGGGTGGCCGTGGACTGGTCGCGCCGTGCCGGCTCCGTGCACTTGATCCACCTGGTCAACTACAAGACCTCCGCAACGGTTCTGAACGCCGTGGTCAAGCTCAGGGTGCCGGCGGGCAAGCGGCTGCGCGAGGTGATCGCCGAGAGCCCCGATGCGCCCGCGGTCCGCCTGAACGCCACGGCCGCCGGCGGCTTCGCGACAGTGACGCTGCCAAAACTCGATCTTTATTCGGTTCTCGTGTTTCGCATGGAGGATCCATGAGGTTCGCACTTGCACTGCTCGCCGCCGTGGCGGCGGCACAAACCACCGGCCGGTCGGTGAAGCCGTTCCTCGAAGCGCCTGTCCAGAATCCCGAGGTCACGGAATACCAGGTCCGGCAGTTCATCGTGAAGCGAGTCCCCCGCTTGACCGCGCCCGCGGCCGGTGCCGCCTGGCACAAGGAGGCCAGCCGGCTTCGCCAACGCGCGTTCGACGAAGTTTTCTTTCACGGCTGGCCGCAAGATTGGATCAACGCGCCGCACGGATTCGAAGACCGCGGGGTGATTCCCGCCGGACAGGGCTACCGGCTGCGCAAGTTCCGGTATCCGGTAGTGCCTGGATTCTGGACCACCGCGCTGCTCTACGAACCGCTGAACCAGCAGGGCAAGACCGCGGCGATCCTGAATCTGAACGGCCACGAGCCTGAAGGAAAGTCCACCGAGTACATCCAGAAGAGGTGCATCAATCAGGCGCGCCAGGGCTACTACGCGTTGAATCTCGAATGGATCGGCATGGGGGAGTTGGCAACAAAGGAGAACCTCCATTGGTACTCGTCCCACGTGGACCTCGCAGGATTGAGCGGGTCCGGGCTGTTCTATACCGCGATGCGCAAGGGCCTCGACTTTCTCGCTGCGCATCCCGGCGTCGATCCCGCGCGCATCGGCGTCACCGGGCTCTCCGGCGGCGGCTGGCAGACTGCGGTCCTGAGCGGCTTCGATCCGCGTGTGGCAGCCGCGATTCCCAACGCCGGCTACCTGTCCGGATTGAACTATGGTGGACGCGAAGGGATCGGCGATAACGAACAGTCCTCCACGGATCTGCTGTCCGTGCTCGACTACACGCACATCACGGCCATGCGCGCGCCGCGGCCGACGCTGCTGATCTACAACGCCGAGGACAACTGCTGCTTCCGCGCGCCTCGTATCCGGCCATTCCTGTTTGACCCGGTGGTGCGGTTCTTCGACCTGTTCGACGCCCGCGGCAACTTCGCCTGGTACGAGAATCGCGACCCGGGCGACCACAACTATCAACTCGACAACCGCATGCAGTCCTACCGGTTCTTTGCGAAGCACCTCAGGATGCCACCGGTCGAACAGGAGTCGCCTGCGGACGCCGATATCAAGACGGCGGCGGAACTGAACGTAGGCCTTCCCGAGGGTCAACTGACCATGTTCGACGTTGGACGCCGGCACGCGCTCACGATCCGGCGTCCGGCGCCCAGCCTCGAGCGATTGAAGCAGGTTCTGCGGTTCGAGCCCGTGTCCGTGCAGGCGGCGTACCCGATGACGAACTCGAACTCGCGCGGACTCGAAACCGCAGGCTGGCGCTTCGATCTGAGCAATGGACTGAGCGCAAGCGCCGTCGTTCTGCGCCCGCTCGCTGCGCCAACCGATGCCCCCGTTACGATCCTGCTGCACGATGCCGGACGCGCGGCGGCATTCGACGCTGTGTCGGCGCGTGTGAATCGCGGCGAAGTAGTGGCGGCGCTCGACGTCCTGTTCACCGGCAACGCGGATTCGGCGCCCCATCCGTATCCCGTGCACGACCGGATGCTCGCCTGTATCGGACAACGGAGCCTCGGTCTCCGGGCGGCCCAGGTGTCAGCGGTAGCGGACTGGCTCACGGCGCGTCCAGTGCGGCTGGAGACTTGGGGACCGCGCAGCCAGGCGCTGGGGCTGGTCACGGCCGCGCTCGCGCCCCGCCGGTTCAACGGCGTGGATATGCGGGACGGATGGAAGTCGCTGTCGAAGATCTACGAGGACCGGCTGGAATACCAACGGTATCCGGAACTGTTCTGCATGGACTTCTACAAGGAGTTCGACCTGGACTCCTTGGCGGCGTTGCGATGACGTTGCTGCCGGTCTCGCCGCCCTACAACCGGCGTGCCAGTCATATAATGACGGCTATGAGGATTCTCCTGGCCGCGCTCCTCACAAGTGCGGCGGCACTGGCGGCGGATGCCGGCACGCTGATTCGCGTCAAATGCGCGGGGTGCCATTCGGGACGCACTCCTCAAGCAAGCCTCGACCTCACCACCGCCGCCGGACGCGCGCGTGTGATCGCTCCGGGGAATCCGGAACAGAGCCTGTTGTACCGCAAGATCCAAGCCGGTCAAATGCCGCCGGGCGCGAAGCTGAGCGCGGCGGAACTGGAGACGTTCCGGGCCTGGATCGCCGAGGCGAAAGAGACTCCGCACTGGGCCTTCGTTCCGCCGAAGACGTCCGCTATTCCCGCGGGCCGCAATCCGGTGGATCACCTCCAGCCGCCCACGCGGCCGCAGGCTTCCCGCGTCGCGCTGCTGCGGCGCGTCAGCTTCGATCTCACAGGACTTCCGCCGGCTCCCGCCGAGGCCAAAGCGTTCCTCGCCGATGCCGCGCCCGGAGCCTACGAGCGCCTGGTGGACCGCCTGCTCGCAAGCGAGCGCTACGGCGAGCGCTGGGGGCGCCACTGGCTGGACGCCGCCGGATATGCGGACTCGGAAGGCGTGCTCGCCGCCGACGTCATCCGCCCGAACGCCTGGCGCTACCGCGACTACGTGATCCGCGCGTTCAACGCGGACATGCCGTACGATCAGTTCCTGCGCGAACAGATCGCGGGCGACGAGATCTCGCGGTTCCGCGAGCATGACCAGCTCCCGCCGCGCGTGGTGGAGCAGCTTGAGGCCACAGGGTTCCTGCGGACCGCCGTCGATGCTACACGAGAGGACTTCCAGCCCAAGGACTTCGCCGAGTACACCTGGCGGACTTTCTTTGACACGATGCAGATCGTCAACTCATCCGTGCTCGGGCTGACGATGCACTGCACGCGCTGCCACGACCACAAGTACGAGCCGCTGACGCAGAAGGACTACTATGGGATGCTCGCCTACTTCGTGGGCGCGATGCGGCCGGACGGGGCCGTGCTGCCGAGCGGAAAGCGGCAGGTGATCCAGGCGACGAAGACCGAACAGGCGCATGCCGCGGCCGTCAACAAACCGCTCGACGATATCGTGAAGGCGTTGCGCGATCTGCGCGCCGCGCGTGTGAAGCAGTACCGCGCTCTGCATCCGAAAGGAGAACAGGCGGGCGAGGCCGAACTGCGAACGGAGTATCCGGAGTTTGGCCGCGCAGTGGACGAGATCGCGCGCCAGATCGAAAACGAGGAGTTGCGCCGGGTCAACCTCAGTGAGATCCGGGCACTGTACGACCTGGATGCCAAGCCGCCGGCAGCGCGCGTGTTCCTCCGCGGGGATCCGCTGACTCCAGGCGAGGAAGTGCAGCCGGGAGTTCCCGCCGTGCTGCGCCGCGGTGGCGAGCCTCAACCGCAGGCATCGGCTGCGACTACGGGCCGGCGGACCGCGCTTGCCAGTTGGCTGACGAGCCCGGATCATCCGCTCACCGCGCGCGTGATGGTGAACCGCGTTTGGGCGCATCACTTCGGAACCGGGATCGTGCCGGCGCTCGACAACTTTGGCCGCTCGGGTCCGCCGCCGTCAAACCAGGCGCTGCTCGACCATCTCGCCGCGTCGTTCGCGGGCGATGGTTGGAGGCTCAAGGCGATGCACCGCACGATTGTAACGTCCGCGTACTATCGCCAGGCGGCAGCGGCGCCCCGGCGCTTGGAAGCGGAAGCGGTGCGCGACGCAATCCTGGCAGTGTCCGGCACGCTGGACGGGAAGATGTACGGCGAGCCAGTGATGACGCGGACCAAGCCGTCGGGCGAGGTGGTTCCGGTGGCTGAGGACTGCCATGGGCGGAGGTCGATCTACCAGATCGTGCGGAGGTCGGCACCGCAGAGCCTGCTGCAGTCGTTCGACTCCCCTGTGATGGAGATCAATTGCACCCGCCGCGTGACATCGGCTTCGGCCTCACAGGCCTTGGCGGTATTGAACAGCGATTTCGCCACCGCGCAGGCCGGGCATTTCGCGAATCGCGTGCTGCGGGAAGCAGAGCCCGGGGCGGAAATCGACTACGCGGTGCAACTTGCCTACGCGCGTCCGGCGGGCGCACGGGAGCGGGACGATCTGGCGACGTTCCTGCGGCGCCAGGAGCGCCACTATCCGGACCTTTCGGGCGCCGCGCTGCGCTGGCGCGTGTGGGCCGATCTTTGCCAGGCGCTGCTGGCATCCAACGAGTTCGTATACATTGACTGAAAGGGATCCCGATGCACATCCGCCAACTGATCACACGACGCGACTGCTTCACGCGCATGGGCGCGGGACTGGCGGGAATCGCCGCCGGTTCGCTGCTGGCGCGCGAGACGCACTTCGACGTCCGTCCGCGGCAACCGCATTTCGCGGCGAGAGCCAAACGGGTCATCTTCCTGTTTCAGAACGGCGGACCGAGCCAGGTGGATCTATTCGATCCGAAACCCGAGCTGATCAAGCGGCACGGGCAGAAGCCGGGCGAGGGCTATGTCAACACGGTTGACATCAAAAAGACCGGGATGTGGCAGGGCAGTCCGTTCAAGTTCGCGCGCCACGGGCGGAGCGGAGCGGAGTTGTCCGAAGTCCTGCCGGGGCTCGCGCGGCACGCCGATGACATCGCGATCATCCGCTCCATGGTGACGACGCACTCCAATCACGAACAGGCGATCTGGAACTTCAACACGGGCTCAATCCAGCCGGGCCGGCCGTCGCTGGGTTCCTGGGTGACCTATGGGCTGGGGACCGAGAATCAGAACCTGCCCGCGTTTGTCGCGATCATGAATCCGAAGGGGCTGCCGGTGGACGGGGTCCGCAACTTTTCGAACGGCTGGATGGCGCCGGTGTTCAACGGATTTCCAGTGCGGGCCGAAGGGACGCCGGTGATCGACTTGAAACCCGCGGGTCCCGAGGGCGCGGCGGCGGAGCGGCTGGATCTGGTCCGCAAGCTGAACCAGGAGCATTTGCTTGCGCATCCGGGCGATCTCGAATTGGAAGCGCGGATCCAGAGTTTCGAGCTGGCGGCGAGGATGCAGGTGGCGGCGGCCGAGGCGATGGATCTGTCGCGCGAGCCCGCGCCGATGCACGCGCTGTATGGCACGGAAGACGCGGAGGCCGGAGTCCACGCGCGACAGCTTCTGCTCGCGCGGCGGCTGATCGAGCGCGGAGTGCGGTTCGTTCAGGTGCTGCACAATGGGCAGCCTTGGGATACGCACCGCAACAACGAGAAGGGGCATCGCGAGATCGCGCGGCGGACCGATGGTCCCACGGCCGCTCTGCTGGAGGATCTGAGGGCCCGCGGGTTGATGGAGGACACGCTGGTGATCTGGTCCGGCGAGTTCGGCCGCACGCCGATGACGGAGGGCAACGACGGGCGCGACCACCATAAGTTCTCGTTCAGCATGTGGATGGCCGGGGCGGGTGTCAAGGCAGGCGTCACGCACGGGGCGACGGATGAGTTCGGCTATCACTCAACTGAGAACATAGTATCGATTCCGGATTTCCACGCGACCGTAATGCACTTGTTGGGGCTGGATGCGAACCGGTTGGCGTACCAGAATGGCCCACGCGAGGAGAAGCTGACGGACGTGCATCCGGCGCGGGTGGTGCGGGAGATCCTGGCTTGAGCAAGCGGATCCTGATTGTGACAGGTGACGCGGGCGAGGGTTACGAGGCATGGTACGCGTTCCACCGGTTCCAGGAAGAGGGGATGACGCCGGTGGTGGCGTCGTCGAGCGTGAAGCGGCTGCACATGGTGCTGCACGATTTCGAGCCGGGTTGGGACACCTACATCGAGAAGCCCGGGTACGGGATCGAGGCGACGGTCTCGTTCGATCAGGTGGATCCAGCGGAGTACGATGCGGTGCTGGTGATCGGAGGCCGGGCGCCGGAGTTCCTGCGGCACAACGAGCGGTTGATCGAGATCGTGCGGCGTATGGATGCGGGTGGCAAGTGGATTTTCGCGATCTGCCATGGGATCCAGGTGCTGGCCGCGGCGGGAGTGGTGCAGGGGCGGACGGTGACTTGCTACGAGCACGTCCGGTTGGAAGTGGCGATGTGCGGGGGCAAGTGGGATTCCCGGCAGGCGGTGCGGGATGGGCGGGTCGTGACGGCCCAGACGTGGCAGTCGCACCCAGAGTTTTACCAGGAAGTGTTTGGGTGTCTGCGGGGTTGCTAGCGCCGTGCCTTCAAGCGGGCCGCGAACGCGGCATGCTCCGGTGACGCCAGCCCCGGGTGCAGGACTTCGAGCATCCGCGCCACGTCACGTTTCCAGAGCGCTTGCGGGTCCAGCCAGAGCCCTGGAAAACAGCGCGAGCGGTAGATACCGTCCGCGTCCGGCTCCATAATCCGGTACCGTCCGCCGGACCACTGATGCCAGATCAGCCGCTTCTGGCTGGTGACCGCAACCAGATACTCGATGACCTTCATCCGCTCGTAGAGTTCCCTCTTGGAGCCGAGATCCTTTGCGCGGCTGGAATTCGCCACTTCCACGATCAACTCTGGCGCGCCCGCCCCATATTCGCCTTCAGCGTATGACTGGCCGCCGCACTCCGGCTGAATGGAGAGCGCACCGTCCGGCTGCGGCACGTCCTCAAGCCCCATCTTCCACGTCGCTTCGAGGTCGTCATCACAGCCGGGTGTGTAGGCGACATAGGTTGCGATCCAGGCGGCCAGGGGAGAGTGGATCCGTGAATGGGGACGGCTGACAGGTGAGGGCATGTGAACAATCCCGCCGATCAACTCTGCGTGCTTGACATCGGGCATCCCCTCCCAGCGGCGCAAGAACTCGTCGCTTGAGAGGCGGTCTCCCTCGCGGAGCGGCGGAGGCGCAATCTGTACAGCGGCGGACATCCACGTTCAGTCTACCACCGACAGCTCCATCAACCGCCGCAGTGCAACCGTTGAACCACCAGGCACGGAATCGTGCCGTGCTATAGGGGTCATGATGAACATTCTCCGGATTCTCCTGGCAACATCCGCCGCGGTTGCGGCGTCCGGCCAAGTCAAGCCGGTGAACACGGATTCGAGCGGACTGGCCGTCAAGGGGCATGATCCGGTCGCGTACTTCACCGAATCCAAGCCCGTCAAAGGGGTGAAGGAGTTCGAACATACGCACGAAGGCGCCGTCTACCGGTTCGCGAACGCCGCCAATCGGGATGCGTTCAAGGCGAACCCGGACAAGTACGTCCCTCGATACGGCGGGTACTGCGCCTGGGCGGTGAGCAAGGGCAAGACCGCGGGCATTTCACCCAACGCGTGGAAGATCGTGGACGGCAAGCTCTATTTGAACCATCCGTTGGCAAAGGGGAAGTTCGACCGGGAGTACAAGGAGGCAATCCCGCAGGCGGACCAGAACTGGCCGCGGATTCTTAAGGGCAAATAGGAGCGGCTGAGAGAACTCTCAGCTCGTCCAAGTCCCCCTGGACCTCGTGCAGCATCGCGGTTCCCTCTCCCCCGCTGGTAGCCTGTGCCATCCACGCGTAGTACATACCCAGACTCTGGGCCGCGAGCCACGCACCGAGTCCGCGATTCTCGCGCGCAACGCGCCGTGCCGCTGCTCCCACCACCTCCGCATCCCGCCGGGCAGCGCCCCAGTCCGCCATCGACACTCCTCGCGCCAGGACTGCTGCCGCCTCCTCGAACCCGGGCCGCGACGCCAGCCATCGCACCCACTCCTGCCCGTCAGCCTGGGACGTCATACCAGCCGCTTCACCAGATTCCCATGCACGTCCGTCAACCGGAACCACCGTCCCTGGAATTTGTAGGTGAGTTTCGTGTGGTCGATCCCCAAACAGTGCAGGATCGTCGCCTGCATGTCGTGGACATGCACCGGGTCAGTAGTGACGTTATACGAAAAATCGTCCGTCTCGCCGATCGTCTGTCCACCCTGAATTCCCCCGCCGGCCAGCCACCAGGCGAAGTTGCGCGGATGATGGTCACGCCCGTAGTTGGTCTCAGTAAGCTTGCCCTGGCAGTAGACTGTCCGTCCGAATTCGCCACCCCACACCACCAGCGTGTCGGCCAGCAGACCTCTCCGGTCGAGATCCGCCACCAGCGCGGCCGATGCCTGATCCGTCCCCTTGCACTGCATCCGGATATGCGAAGGCAGCTCACCATGCTGGTCCCATCCCCGGTGATAAAGCTGGATGAACCGGACTCCGCGCTCGGCCAGCCGCCGTGCCAACAGGCAGTTCGCGGCGTACGTACCCGGCCTTCGCGCGTCTTCTCCATACATCTCGAACGTGCTCGCGGGTTCCTTCGAAAGATCGGTCAGCTCGGGAACGCTCGCCTGCATCCGGTAGGCCATCTCGAACTGCGCGATCCGCGTTTCGATCTCCGGATCCCCGGACGCCTGGCTCCGCATCCGGTTGAGCTTCTCCACGCTGTCGAGCATCGCCCGCCGCGTCTCGCGCGAGAGTCCGTCCGGATTGTGCAGGTACAGCACCGCGTCCGCTCCCGCGCGGAACCTGACGCCCTGGTAGCTCGATGGCAGGAATCCCGCTCCCCACAGCCGCGAGAACAGCGGCTGGTCGTTGTTCGGCGTGTTCGACAAAGACAACAGCACGACAAACGCGGGCAGGTTCTGATTCTCGCTCCCCAGCCCATAGCTCACCCACGAGCCCAGGCTCGGCCGGCCCGGCTGCTGCGAGCCCGAATGGATGAACGTGATCGCCGGATCGTGGTTGATCGCATCCGTGTGGATCGAACGTACGATGGCGATCCGGTCTGCTTGCCTGGCCGTGTACGGCAGCAGTTCGCTCAACCACTGGCCGGACTTGCCGTGCTGCTTGAACTCGAACACCGACGGCGCCACTGGCAGCGACTTCTGCCCCGATGTCATCCCCGTGATCCGCTGCCCGCGGCGGATCGAATCCGGCAGTTCACTTCCGAACAACTTGCGCAGTCCGGGCTTCGGATCGAACAGGTCGAGTTGAGACGGTCCGCCTGACTGATGCAGGAAGATCACCCGCTTGGCGCGCGGCGCAAAGTGTGGCGCGCCTTGACTGGACGCGCCCAGCAGCTCGCCTAACGCCGCCGTGCCCAGGCCCAGCGTCGTACGGGCGAACAACTGGCGGCGCGTGAGATGGAGACTGGATTCCATATTTATTCCTTGGTAATCGCTTCATCCAACTGCAGGATCATCGACGCGACGGTGGTCCAAGCGGCCAACTCCGCGGGCGCCATCGCCGCATCGGGTTTGGAGGACCCAACCGCGATCAGCTTCGCAGCCGACGCCGGATCGGCGCGATAGATGGCCATCTGGCGGTCCACCGACTCGCGCAATACTTCCAGTTCAGCCGCGTCAGGCGCGCGCCCCACCACCTGGCGGAAAGACCACTGCAGACGCCGTGCGGGATCCGGTCCGGCGGTCCGAATCGTGCGTGCCGCAAGCTCGCGCGCGGCCTCCACATACGTCGGATCATTCATCTGAATCAGCGCCTGCAGCGGCGTGTTTGTCACCGGACGGCGCGATGTGCACTTCTCCCGGTCCGGCGCGTCGAACGCAGCCATTTGAGCCGGAGGCACGGTGCGCTTCCAGAAGGTGTACATGCTCCGGCGGTAGAGATCGCGGCCCTCACTCAGCTTGTAGGCCTGCATCGAGAAGGTCCCGCCGAACGCCATCTCTTCCCACAACCCCGGCGGCTGATACGGCAGGACGCTGCGCCCGCCGACATCCTGGCTCAGCAGTCCGCTGGCCGCCAGCGCCGCGTCGCGGACCAGCTCCGCTTGAAGCCGGAACCGCGGCCCGCGGGCCAGCAGCCGGTTCTCAGGGTCCCGCTCCAGCAGCGCCGGCGAAACCCGTGACGACTGGCGGTAGGCCGCGCTCATGACAATGAGCCGCTGCATCGCCTTCACGTCCCAGCCCGACGCCACCAACTCCGAAGCCAGCCAATCGAGCAGCGCCTGGTTGGACGGCGCTTCGCCCTGGGATCCGAAATCCTCGGAAGTCTTCACCAGGCCCACGCCGAAAAAGTTCTGCCAGAACCGGTTCACCGTCACCCGTGCCGTGAGCGGATGATCCGGACTCACCAGCCACCGCGCCAGCCCGAGCCGGTTCGCGGGAGCACCGCCTGGCAGCGGCGGCAACGCGGCGGGAACCGCTGGGGTCACCTTCTCGCCCTTGTTCCGGTAGTCGCCCCGGCCGAGGATGAACGTGTCGCGCGGCTTCTCCATCTCCTGCATGACCATCGTTGACGGGATCAGGTGCTCCAGGTGGAACAGGCGCGCGTCCAACCGCTCGATCTCCGCATGCTGCCCGCGCATCGCGGCCGGAGCCGCGCGGGCCAGGAAGTAGGCGCGCAATCGGTCCTTGTCTTCCTTGGACCTCTTGGCCGATTCGATTCCAATCACGTTCCCCGCCGGATGAAGCGCCGCGAGCGCGTCGATCTCCTCCGCCGCCAGTGCGCGCCCGTAGAGGCGAACATCGTCCATCTGGCCCCGGAACCCGCGGACCTCCACCGGACCGTCCACCGCGCGTCCGCCACCGGTGCGCACCAGCGGCGCCGGCTTTCCGTCAATGTGCAGCGATCCGGTGTGCCAGACCAGGTGGACCCACTGGTTGAACAGGAACCGGTCCTTCGTCCGCCACGTCCCCTCCGCGGTTGCGATCTCCAACTGCGCTCCCAGTTTGCGGTCCGGCACGTATTCCACATCCACGCTCCGGATCGACAGCCCGCCCCCCTGAAGCACAGGCAGTTCCTTGTCGGTTGTGTGCTTGAACCACATCGACACGGTGCCATTGCGCGGGACTGCGATGCGGCCCAGAGTCACAAAGGAGCCTTCGCCGAAGCTCAGCGACTTGCCCAGCACTCCCGCCACAAATTCCGGTTCCCGGCCCGGCATCCGCGCGTGACGGTATCCACCGGAGGAATCCGCCAGCGAGCCATCGAACTCCCAGTGAGCGAGGATTCCCGCGGTGACCAGCGCCGGTTCCTTCCAGCCCTTCTCCCATTCGGCCTGGGCCCCGGCTATCTCCTTCTCCTTGAACGCTTCCTTGCGCTGCTTGATGTCGCCGCGTAGCGCGTCCATCTCCTGCTCCTGGCCCGATGAGGTCAGGAACAGGAACGGCGCGGCGTTGCCCGCAGTGCCGTCGAGCCCCTTCTCAGGAATGCCGTTAAAGAACGCGAAGAAGCGGTAGAAGTCGCGTTGCGAGATTGGATCGTACTTGTGATCGTGGCACCGCGCGCAGCCCATGGTCATCCCGAGAAAGACGTTAGATGTGGTCTCCACGCGGTCGATCACGTACTCGGTCTGGTACTCCTCCGGAATCGCGCCGCCCTCGAAATTGATCATGTGGTTGCGGTTGAACCCCGATGCGAGCTTCTGTTGCTGCGTCGCTCCCGGCAACAGGTCCCCAGCGACCTGCTCCACCACGAATTCGTCAAACCGCTGGTTCCGATTGAACGACTGGATCACCCAGTCGCGCCACGGCCACATGTCGCGATGCGGATCGATGTGGTATCCGTGCGAGTCGGCATAGCGCGCCAGATCCAGCCAGTGCAGCGCCATCTTCTCTCCGTAGTGCGGCGACTCAAGCAGCCGGTTCACGGCTTTCGAATAGGCATCCGCTGAGCGGTCGGCAAGAAACGCATCCATTTCAGCCTGCGCCGGCGGCAATCCCGTAAGATCCAGCGTCACGCGCCGCAGCAATGTCTCACGGCTTGCTTCAGGCGACGGCGCCAGCCCCTCCTGCTCCAGCCGCGCCAACACGAACTGGTCGATCGGATTGCGTACCCAGCGCCGGTTCTTGACCTTGGGTGGATCGGGCCGCACGGGCGCGAGATAGGACCAGTGCGTCTCCCACTTGGCCCCTTCGGTGATCCACTGCCGGATCGCGCCGGTCTGCTGCGGTGTCAGCGTCCGGGCCGACGCCACCGGAGGCATGCGCATCGCTTGATTGGCGTGGCTGATGCGTTGGTACAGCGGGCTCGCCGCCGGATCCCCGGGCTTCACGCGCGACAGCAGCCCATCGCGTGTATCCAGCCGCAGCCCGGCCATGCGCGCCTTCTCATCCGGACCATGGCAGGAAAAGCAGTTGTCGCTGAGCACCGGACGGACGTCGCGGTTGAAGGTCACCGCGGCCAGCGGGAGCGCGGCAAGTAGAAGTCCTGGGATCACCCTCACGACAATAGTCTATCGCGGCGTTTACAATGGGAGTTTCCTTGCTGGGGCAAGGGAGATTTCGCAAAAGGAGATTGGGAATGAATTTGCTTCGTGTATGCCGCCAAGCGGGACTGATGGCCGCGGGCATGATCCTCGCCGCCGGTTCGTCACTGGCGGGAGAAAAGACAATGATGCACTGCTTCGCGTTCACCGAAATCAAGAGCGCGACGCCAGAGGAGTGGTCCGCGTGGAAGAAGGCGACCGATGCGATGCCACAAAAGATGAGCGGCATCATCCACCGGGTGTGGCATGGCAAGCTGCGCGGGCCGCTGAATCAGTTCCGCACCAACGGTGAAACACAGAAAAAGCTGGCCGCGGGTGAGACTGGCGTCACCGGTCCCATTGAGCGGCTGCAGCGCACCTACGGCGTCTGCTTTGAAATGAAGGCTGGCGCCGCGACACTGAAGGAGTACACCGCCAATCCGTACCACAAGGAGTGGTCAGCGCTCTACGAGAAGGTCCGGGTAGCCGGAACTACCACCTACGACATCATGGGTGAATAGCGGCGCTAGATGGCCCGCCGCTTCAAGTACCTCGACACGCTGATCATCGCGTTCGTCGTGGTGCTCATGATTTCAAATCTCGTGGCGAGCAAACCGATCGCCGCTGGACCCTTCCGGTTCAGCGGCGCTCAGTTGCTGTTTCCCATCACCTACATCTTTGGCGACATCTTCACCGAGGTGTATGGATACGGCGCGTCCAGGCGCGCCATCTGGGCGGGATTCCTGGCCTCAGCGCTACTCGCGGTGATGGGCAACCTGGTAGTGGCTCTTCCGCCTGGGCCCGGCTGGAAGGGCCAGGAAGCGTTCGAGACGGTGTTCTACCAGGTGCCACGCGTGATCGGCGCGAGCCTGATCGCCTTCTGGGCCGGTGAATTCGCCAACGCCTTCGTCCTGGCCAAGATGAAGCTCTGGACCCGCGGGCGCATGCTCTGGACCCGCACCATCGCCTCCACCGCCGTGGGCCAGCTCGTCGATACCTTCGTGGTTGTATTCCTCGTGTTCGCCGGTACGGTGCCAGTTTCCGAGATGTGGCTGCTCATGGCCAACGGATACATCGGCAAGGTGGTTTATGAGGCCGCCGCGACACCCCTGACCTACGCCGCGGTCAACGGACTCAAGCGCGCCGAGGGCGTCGACGTGTTCGATGAGAACACGGACTTCAACCCCTTCCACGGCGACGCGCTGAAGTCGGGCTAGCCGTCCGCCGATCTCCAAGAGGTGAGGTGGTACTGCGCCGCGGCGCTGTTTGCGGTTGGAGCGCGGCTGGCTGTCCTCCCCTGGTTCCCCGAGCCGCTTCCCCGCTACCATGACGAATTCGCCTACCTGGTGGGGGCGGACACGTTCGCATCAGGCCGGTTGGCGAATCCGGCGCCGGTCAATTGGCAGCACTTTGAAGCGCCGCATATCAACGTGCGTCCGGTCTATCAGATGAAGTATCCACCGGGGCAGGGTCTGGTTCTGGCCCTGGGACAGGCGCTCACGGGACACCCGTGGCATGGCGTGCTCTTGTCCGGAGCCATGATGGCCGCGGCGCTCTGCTGGATGCTCCGGGTGTGGTTTTCGCCCCCCTGGGCGCTGGCCGGATCCATGCTGGCAGTCCTGCAGGTTGGCTGGCTCGGGTATTGGATGAACTCCTACTGGGGAGGATTCCTCGCGTGTGCCGGCGGGGCGCTGGTGCTGGGATCTGCCGCCCGTGGGAAACTGGTGCCCGCCGTGGCCGGAGCTCTGATCCTCGCGGTCAGCCGTCCGTTCGAGGGGGCCCTGGTGTATCTGGTTGCACTGGTGTGGG
>VFZX01000077.1 GCA_016871015.1 Acidobacteriota bacterium
TACCACATGGCTCGAAACCAGAGGATCAGCGGCTTGCGCGTGTCTTGGAAGATGGTCCCAGCGGTGACCGAGGTTTGCTTCCGGCAAGACCGGCACTGGTACAAGCCGTCCCGGACCTCCAGTCCGTCCTGCACTTCGCAGGCGGGGCATTGGAACCCATCCGGCCACCGGATGCTCGCGATGTAGGCGCGGCACGCTGGCTCACTCTCAAACCGCTCGTCGAACTCCTCGATGGTCTTGGGGAAGTCCTCCATTCTCCGAATCTACATATTGTGGTCTGCTGAGTCAAGGGGATATCCACCTGTTGGGATATGGCGTCCGTGAGTTGGGATCACGGACGGCGGTGGTGAATACGCCATTGCGTTCATCCGGAGTGAACACCTGGCCCACAACCGGATTGCCAGTGGCCGCTTCACGGAGCCCTTCGTAGTTGCCGAAGTAGAACAGCTTGTTGCGAACCAGCGCACCCCCCAGCGCCGCGCCAAACTGGTTGCGCTTCAACGGATTCTTGCGGTTCGCAAAAAAAGGCCGGGCGTCGAAGTAGGTGTTGCGAAGGAACTCGTAAGCAGTTCCATGCAACTGGTTGCTGCCACTCTTGGTCGCAACGTTGATGATCACTCCGCCGCCGCGGCCGAATTCGGCCGGCGCGAGCCCGGTGATGACCTTGAATTCGCTGATCGAGTCGACCGGCGGACTGATCGAGAAATTGTTGCGGCCGTTCTCTTTGTTATCCATTCCGTCGATCTGGTAGTTGTTGTTCTCCGGGCGCTGGCCGCCGCCGGAGGGAACCGCTGTGTCGCGGTCCACTTCGAGCGAGCGGCGGTCGCCGGTGGCGGGCACCGCCATCGGAGCGAGGAAGGTGAGCTGCATGAATTGCCGGACATTCAGCGGCAACCGGTTCACCTGCTCATTCTTGATTACTTCTCCTGCCTGTGAGGTCTCGGCTTCCACGAGCGGGGCGTCGCTGTCCACCCGCACCGTCTCGGCGAGCGCGCCGAGTTCGAGTTTGAGGTCGACCGTGCGGACCTGCAGGATCTCGAGGCGAAGGCCGTTCTGTTCCTGCGTCTTGAATCCTTCCTTCTGCACACGAACCGTATAAGGACCGACCGGGAGGAACGGCACACGGTACTCGCCCGTGGGGCCGCTCTCGGCGGTCCGCCGCAGACCGGTATTCTCGTTGATCGCCGTGATGCGCGCGCCGCTGACGACGGCGAGCGAGGGGTCGCGGACGACCCCGGAGAGAGTGCCGGCCGTATCCTGCGCGTGAATGCGTATCCAGCAACAGGCGGCGGCGCTGACGATACTAGGCACAACCCGCATTGATTGCCTCCACAGAATCCGAGTATTACGCTTGGATCATATCAAAGCCCGCCCCGGCGATCCAGGGGTGAGGGCAGGGAAGTGATCAGATCCCGTTGTACCAGGAATAGCCGCGCTCGGCGGCAAACGATCCCATGCCCTTGCCGAAGCTCTTCACACTGTCGGTGACCGTGAGGTGCGTGATGAACTTCACGCTCTTGTAGCCCAACTGCCGCGGAACCCGCAGCCGCAGCGGCCCCCCATGGCCTACTGGCAGCTCGCCCCCATTCATCCCATAGGTGATCAGCGTCTGTGGATGCAGCGCATCGGCCATGTCGACGCTGTCCCACCAGCGGGGCTGGATCGACCGGTAGACCACGTAGCGCGCCTGGGGCGCGGCGCCCGCCAATTCAAGCACATGGGACAGCGGGACGCCGGTCCACTCGGCGATGAACGACCAGCCCTCTTCGCAGGCCAGATGCGTGATCTGGCTGCGCGATGGCATGGCCCGCAGGTCGGCGACCGAGTAGCTTGCCGGACGCGCCACCAGCCCGTCAATCATGAGACGCCATTCGGTGAATCCGCCCGCTTTGAGCCGCAGGAACGCTTCATCCTGCGGCGGGCGTCCATTGGCGTAGGACGGCTGTGAAATTTGGCTGCGGTCGAACTCACGCGCCAGGGAATGCCGGGTGAGAAGACGCTGGGCTCCGTAGGTCAACACCTCCCCGGGTGCAAAGAATCCTCCGCACGGCGGAGGCAAGAGACCGTGTTGGCCGGCGAGCCGCGCGGCCAGGGCAAGTCCTGAAGTGCCTGTGGCGGCGGCGAGTCCGGTGGTGATCAGCTTGCGGCGGGAAGTCATGTGTCCTCCTTGGCTGGGGCGCGGCCGGTGATCATGGCCCGGGTGCGGCTCACGAATCCGGCGCGGTAGACCATGATGATGTGTCCCAAGAGAAAGGCTACCAGCAGCACGGTGGCAAAGAAATGAACCGTGCGCGCCGACTGCTGTCCGCCGAATAGGGTAGCCGCGGCCGGGAATGCCGACACGAAGGCGGGCGACATCCCCAGGCCAGTCCAGAACATGAGCGGGAACAGGGCGAAGACGACGAAAAGATAGGTCCGCCGCTGCGCCGGGTTGTACGGCCCGGCAGTGGAGAGCATGTTCTTCCGGAAATGCCGGGTGGCAAGTCCCGAAAGCGTATAGGCGAGTCCTGTAAACAGCAGCAGCCAGGCGGACTGGAAGTGAAGCGAGCGGCTCCAACTGTTCTGATCCTTGAGAACGAAGCTGTAGCCGGTGGGCACTGATCCGCGCGATGCCGGAATCGGCAGCGTGAACAGCGGCGGCATCAGCACATTGCCGGTCTCGCCCCAATAGAACCGCGGATGCGAGATGAGAATCTCCACTCCGGTGACCAGCAGGGCGAGGAAACAAAGCGTGGTGACCCAATGGGTCCCGCGGACAATTCCCGAATGCCGGGCCGCCATAGCTCGAACGAGCATACCATGGACTGTTAGACTCGGTTCATGCTCACGCGCCGGAGTTTCGTTCAGGCCTCGGCCCTGGCACAGTCCTCGAGGGACACGTTGAACATCTGGGCCTTCAGCGATGCCCATGTCGGCACCGACAAGCGCAATGGCCGCGAGAGCCTGGTGGAGGCGGTCCGCCACGCGGAGTCGGAGTTCGATTGGGAGATCGGGCTTGACCTGGGCGACCAGTCCGGCGGGCAGGCGGTCCCGGAGGATGACGAGGGCAGGGAAGTGGTCCGGCAGTTTGGCGCCCTCAAGAGCCACCGCCGCGAAGACATCTATAACGTCTGCGGCAACCATGACCGCAGTGGGCTGGATGAGCCGAACAACTGGTGGTGGCGCAAGTGGCTGGATCCGATGGGCGAGCACACGGCTGATTCGCAGGTCGATCCGCGGCGGCGCAAGTACAAACCCGAGGGGACCTGGGAGCGCTACTCGTTCCAATGCGGCAATCTGCTGTTCCTGATGATGAGCGACATCAACGAGCCGTCGCAGAAGGTGGGACGCGGCAAGCTGGGCGGGAATCCGGGCGGCGTGGTGACGGGGGAGACGTTCGCCTGGTGGAAGCGGATGGTTGAGTCCAACCGGGACAAGATCATCATCTCGGCGCATCACTACATGCTCAAGAACACGACTGTGGCCAGCGGCGAGTGGGAGGGCATGGAGAAGGACGCCAGTGGCAAATGGAAATCCCGCTACCACGGCTACTATCCGGATGGGTCGCCGCGCGGTGCGTCGTATCTGTACTGGGTGGACAGCCGTCCTGATGCGCAGGCCTTCGAGCAGTACCTCGAAGCGCATCCCGGCTCGATTGCGATGTGGCTCGGCGGGCATACGCACACCCATCCGGATGACACCTATGGAGGGAAGTCGCACATCGAGACCAAGTGGGGTGTGCACTTCATGAACGTGTCGGCGCTGTCGGCCAATCATGGCCGGATGAACATCCCGATGAGCCGCGTGCTGTCGGTTTCGGGGAACCAGGTGCGGGTGCGGTGCTTTCTGCACACCGACAAGCATGCGCCGCGGGGATGGTATCCGAAGGTGGAGCGGACTTTGACGCTGGCCAAGGCGTTCCGGCGGTCCGGGGGTTGAGGGGGCGGAATCCGGCGGTCCGGAAAATCGGCGACCGGATCGAATAATATCCAAGTATGTGGGTTCACAGAGACTTGGAGCCAGAAATCGTCCGCTCGGCTGCCCAATATCCGGCCGTTCTGGTCACCGGCGCCCGCCAGACGGGCAAGACGTCGCTGTTGCGGCATGCTTTTCCTGACGCGCACTACATCAGCCTTGATCTGCCTTCCATCGCCGCCGCAGCGGAATCCGAACCGTCCAGCCTGCTCGACGCGCCGGACAGGAATGGGCGGCCGGTTCTCATCGACGAGGTACAGAACGCGCCACGATTGTTCCGCCACCTGAAGCTGAGGATCGACCAGGACCGCCACCGGAACGGCCGGTTCCTGCTCACGGGCTCACAGGCCTTTCCCCTGATGAAGGAGGTCTCTGAATCGCTCGCCGGCAGAATCGCGATTCTGCATCTCGGCAGCCTGTCTGGTCCCGAGATTCTCGCCCACCCGGATCTCGCCGGAACGAGCGCCGAAGAACTGTTGTGGCGCGGTGGATTCCCGGAGTTGTACCGCAACCGGACCCTGCATCCGCCGGAGTTCTTGGCCTACTACACCGCCACCTATCTCGAGCGAGACCTCCGGGCGCAGCTCCGCGTCGGCAGCCTGAGGGATTTCGAACGGTTCCTCCGCGCCGCCGCGATCCGGTCAGGCAGGCTCCTCAATCTCACCGAAATCGCGCGCGACACTGGCATCGCTCCTTCAACGGCCCGGGAATGGCTCTCGGCTTTGGAAGCCTCCCGGCAGGTGTTTCTCCTTGAGCCTTACTTTGCCAACCTCACCAAACGGATGACCAAGACTCCTAAACTATACTTCCGCGACACCGGGCTGCTGTGCTATCTCCTCGGCTTCGATGATCCGGCGGGATTGCTGCGAAGTGCCCATCTGGGCGCGGTGTGGGAGACGTTCGTAGCCAACCAGCTTAGCCACGCGTGCTCACCGGCCGGGCATCTATTCTTCCTCCGCGACGCCTACGGCCTTGAGGTCGACTTCGTGTTGGAAAGGAACGGCAAGTGCGGGTTGGCCGAGTGCAAGTGGACGGAGACGCCCGACCGCCGGGATGCGGCCAACATCGCCAAAGCCCGGGCGCTGCTGGGCGAGGCGGCCACTGGTCCGCACTGGATCGCGGCGCGGCCGGCCATGACGTTCGTGGCCGACGAGGCACTTGGAGTCAAAGCCGTGGATGCATGCCGGTTCCGGGGATGGTGGGACGAGCCGGCCTGATCCGGGCTTCCGCGCCTAAGCCGGTTCAACGGGAACCGTCCCCTTTGAACCAGGACACCACCCAGACGGCGATTCCCACGCTGGCTAGCAGTCCGAGAAGGGAGACGCCGATCCAGCGCTCCCCGCGGATCAATGCGATTACCGCCGCAATGAATCCCGCCGCCGATGCCAGACAAGCACCGATCAACATGACGATTCCGCCGGCCATGGCACTGGCGATGCCTGTCCTTGGGGAGTCCTGGTTCAGGGTCCAGCGGGTCAACAGCAGGATCAGGCAGGGCAGGAGCACCGAGATGGTATTGAAGATGGGACGGGCAGGGGGACCGGAGTCCATTGGTTCATGATAACGGCGTATGCGTCATAGCGCCCAGGAGCAGACCGGCGAGGACATCGCCTCCCACACCTCCCGCGCGACATTCTCCCACGTCCGCGACCGCGCCCACTCCGACACCGCCGCCGGATCCCAGCTCCGCCCCAGGGCCGTCTCCAGCGCCGACTCGAGCGCCGCCTGGTCCCGCGGCGGGATCACAATCCCCTGGTCCGCCGACCGGATCATCTCCGGGACCCCGCCCACGCGCGTCGCGACCACCGGAGTCCCGCAGGCCAGCGCCTCATGCACGACGTTCGGCCAACCCTCGGCGTAACTGGCCAGGCACAGGACATCGGCCGCGCACATCAACTCCGCCAGCGTCTCCGGCTGGACCGCGCCCACCATCCGGACCCTTGCCTCAACCCCGTGCCTCCGGACCGCCTCCCGGATCACCGGCTCGAAGTCACCCTCGCGTCCCGCGCCGCCCGCGATGATCAGCTCAGCCTCGACGCCCCGCCGGTTGAGCGCGGCCAGCGCTTCGATCACGTGGTGGTGGCCCTTGCCCTCCACCAGGTAGCCCGCCGACAGGATCACCTTGGCGTCGGCGGCGATCCGATGCCGCGCGCGGCATTCACCGTGGCCGCGGCGGTAGAACACCGCGCCGTCGACGCCATTGGGAATCGTCACCGCACGCTCGGGCCGGACACCGAGCGAGACCGCGAACTCGCGCAACGGCTCCGACACCGCGATCACGCCCGCCGCGCGGCGGTACGCCCAGGTCTGCGACCAGCGGCGGAGCGCGCGTTCGGCATGGATGCTCTCGTTGCCGCGCATGGTGATGTAGAACGGGCACCGGAACAGCATGGCGAGCAGGGCGGCGGCGACCCCCTCGGGATGGCCGAAGTGCGCGTCGAGCGCGTCAAACCGGTATCCTTCCAGGCGCAGGGCGATGCAGCGCGGCAGCATCTGGGCGGCGAGGAACAGGGCGTTGAACACGCCGGCGAAGGGCGGATAGAACCACTTATCGTGGTAGACGGTCACGGGGCCCTGCATCCGGCGCCGCACCACGCCGCGGGCGCGGAGAAAGCGCTTGGCGCGGTTGGCGTAGTCGAAGATCTGGACGGGGGCAAGAACGCGGACTTCGGGTCCGCCGGGGAGCGCGGCCAGGTGTTCGAGCCGGCGCTGGACGAAGATCCCGCAGCCCGGCTCCGTGGGATTGGGGAAAACCATGGTCAGGCTGAGGACGCGGGAAGGGCCAGGCAAGCTCCAGGCTAGCAAAGGGCGGCGTCGGTTTTGGTGACTTCCGGGGTCCGCACGTCAAGACGGCTTCTCCGGCCGGAACCGGACCGGCATGATCTCTCCGCGCCACACGGGCAGTCTTGCCGAGCCACGACTGCAAAGGAGTGCAATCGGAGCCAAGTGGTCATTCCGCGCCGAAAGCTGCTGAGATCAGCCCCCGCCAAGGTGGTCGAGGATCCGCGCGACGAGAGCACGGCCGGCGAGCGTGTGCGGATGAGCGGGTCCGAGCGCCGGACTTGACTCCATGGCATTTGCGACGGCGGTGGCGACGGGGAAGGCCTCCTCGCTGCGGCCAAGGTTGTCGAGGATCTGCGCGACGAGGGAACGGCTGGCCAGCGTGTCCGGGTGAGCGTGTCCGAGCGCCGGACTTGCCTCCATGGCATTTGCGACGGCGGTGGCGATGGGTAAAGCCTCCTCGCTGCGGCCAAGGTTGTCGAGGATCAGTGCGACGAGGAAACGGCTGGACAGCGTGTGCGGATGAGCGTGTCCGAGCGCCGGACTTGCCTCCGTGGCATTTGCGACGGCGGTGGCGATGGGTAAAGCCTCCTCGCTGCGGCCAAGCTTGGCGAGGATCTGTGCGACGAGGGGACGGCTGGACAGCGTGTGCGGATGAGCGTGTCCGAGCGCCGGACTTGCCTCCGTGGCATTTGCGACGTCCGTGGCGATGGGTAAAGCCTCCTCGCTGCGGCCCAGGTTGACGAGGATCTGTGCGACGAGGATACGGCTGGCCAGCGTGTGCGGATGAGCGGGTCCGAGCGCCGGACTTGCCTCCGTGGCATTTGCGACGGCGGTGGCGATGGGTAAAGCCTCCTCGCTGCGGCCCAAGTTGACGAGGATCTGTGCGACGAGAGCACGGTCGGCCAGCATGTGCGGATGAGCGGGTCCGAGCGCCGGACTTGCCTCCCTGGCATTTGCGATGGCGGTGGCGATGGGTAAAGCCTCCTCGCTGCGGCCCAGGTTGTCGAGGATCTGTGCGACGAGGGAACGGCTGGCCAGCGTGTCCGGATGAGCAGGTCCGAGCGCCGGGCTTGCCTCCCTGGCATTTGCGACGGCGGTGGCGATGGGTAAAGCCTCTTCGCTGCGGCCCAGGTTGTCGAGGATCTGTGCGACGAGGTAACGGCTGATCAGCGTTTGCGGATGAGCGGGTCCGGGCGCCGGACTTGCCTCCATGGCATTTGCGACGGCGGTGGCGATGGGTAAAGCCTCCTCGTTGCGGCCAAGGCTGTCGAGGATCCCAGCGACGAGGTAACGGCTGGTCAGCGTTTCCGGATGAGCGGGTCCGAGCGCCGGACTTGCCTCCATGGCATTTGCGACGGCGGTGGCGATGGGTAAAGCCTCCTCGCTGCGGCCAAGCCTGGCGAGGATCTGTGCGACGAGGTAACGGCTGATCAGCGTTTGCGGATGAGCGGGCCCGAGCGCCGGACTTGCCTCCATGGCATTTGCGACGGCGGTGGCGATGGGTAAAGCCTCCTCGCTGCGGCCAAGGCGCTCGAGGATTCGAGCGACGAGGTAATGGCTGGTCAGCGTTTGCGGATGAGCGGGCCCGAGCGCCGGACTTGCCTCCATGGCATTTGCGACGGCGGTGGCGATGGGTAAAGCCTCCTCGCTGCGGCCGAGGTTGTCGAGGATCCGTGCGACGAGGAAACGGCTGGCCCCCGTGTCCGGATGAGCGGGCCCGAGCGCCGGATTTGCCTCCATGGCATTTGCGACGGCGGTGGCGATGGGTAAAGCCTCCTCGCTGCGGCCGAGCGCAAGCAAGACATATGCCTTTAAGCGCTTCGCCCCCAACGCCTGGATGGAGTCCTTCCCGACGGTCGGCACCCACAACGTCAAGGCCCAGTCCACGAGCGGCAGCGCCAGATGGTAGTGTCCCCGCTGATACAAAGCAACAGACTCCTGCTCCGCGGCGGCGGCTTCGATGGCGCGGTCCACTTCGAACGGGGTATCGGCGCGCTCGTCGAACTCCTCCAGCGCCTCCTTGAGCGAAGGCATGTCCTGGCCCTCCTCGTCCCTCCACCGTGAGATGTCGCCGGCGAGGTCAAAGCTGGACTCATTGCGGCGGTCAAAGACCGAGGCGCCAATGGCGCACGCCTCGGCGACAACGAAACCGGTGGCGCGCAGGTCCCCGGTCGCGTGGGATGCCGCCCACTTCGCGCGCAGGAGAAGCAGCTCTGAAACCGGCGCGCCCTCGCGTTCGATCCACGCAGCCAGGACCCGGTTCGCCTTCTCGTGATTCCCCTCCTCCGTCTCTTTCGCGGCCTCGGCGAGGGCGGTCTCGAGCAGCCTCGACTCGAGGGCGGCGACGCGTGCCTCAGCCATCTTTCTTGCCGACCGCTCATCGTCGAGCTTCCGTTTCCGGGTCTCAAGCTGCTCCGTGAGGTCCTCGATTTGGCCGTCCTTGTCCTTCAGACGCCGGTGGGTGTACCAACGCACGAAGGTTGCAAACGCGGCGAGTCCACCGATGATCTGGAAGGCGTTCGCCAGCGGGCCTGCGATTTCGAAGGCGTGCCAAATGGCTTTCCACTGGCTGGCCAGGGAATTCCAGAGTTCTTCGAGCATGGACGACAGTTTACTGGAGTGCTGTTGATCCCGGCAATCAAATAAGGATAGGGCTCAGCGGATAAACCGGTTGTCGAAACGCCCAGTGGCAGCGAGTTCGTCCAGTTCGTGGTGGCCGGCGGTCAGGAAAGCAGCACCGAGTTGCTCCGCCACTGCCAGACCGATGCAATCAGCGATCGAGATTCGTCTAAATTCCGCTTTCCACAGCGCGGCTTGGTGGCACAGCTCACGCGGCATGCTATCATTGCGCGGAACGCCGAAAGCTTCCAGCAGCCGCCAGAACCGCATCCCCGCCAGCCCTTCCGAGTGAACGAAGAAATTCGTAATCGACCTCGTGCGACCCTCTCTCCCCCCCCGCCGGCTCGCCCGTGGATCACGGACGTTCTTCACCGCGAAGCACTTCTTCAGCCTTCCGCTTGCAGAAGTCCTCGCTCGACGGAAGAACACCGGCATACTTGCCGAACATCTCCCAGATCAACGCCCGGCGCCGCTGTTCCTCTTCCGGACTCCGGCCCAGCAGCATGAGCGCAAGCTCCTGTTGCTCTCTGGACGGCAGCTCACGGACGATTTCTAGAACTTCTCCCAACTTGCTTGGCACATCTTCATGTTATCAGTGATCCCGTGTTTGATCCGCACGGCGCAGAGGCGGCGATTCGGTAGCCGTATTCAGCCATGCGGAGTCCAAAAGGTTGACATTGGTATATATACCAATATATACCAATGTCATTTGACAGTCTAGCACTAGTGGAACCAAAACAGACCGTCGATACAAGGTTTCGACGCCATCAGCGCATATTCCGTGAGCGGGTGCACATAGGTATATATACCTATGTGACTCTAAGACTGATCTACTTCTCCTGGATCAATCTCTCCGCCACCGGAGAACTGAAGGCGATGCCGCGGGTGTGCTCCAAGGGCGCCAGTCCGAACTTGTCCTTCACGGTCCGGTCGGCGCCGAGCTCCAGCAGCGCCTTCAAAGCAGCGTCCTTGTGGTTCAGCGCGGCCCAGCTCACATCCGTCATCCCGTCCGGATCCCGGGCGTCGAGTTTGGCGCCCCGCGCCACCAGCAGCCGGACCATCTCCGGCTCGTCGAACCCCACCGCCATGGTCAATGGCAACACCGGGACCTGGCCGAGCAGCAGGAAGGGAACATTCGGGTCCGCGCCCTTGCTGATCAGCAGTCCGGCCACGGCGGTATCGCCGGTCATTGAGGCAACGGCCAGCGGCGACATCTTGAACCGGACACCGTCGCGGGCCTTTGGCCCGGCCCCGGCGTTGAGCAGGATCTCTACCGTTTCCTGGTTGCCAGGGAACAGCACCGCCGCCATCAGCGCATCGTAGCCGGACTTGGCCACCGCCTTCGGATCCGCACCCCGGCCGAGCAGCGCGCGGACCTTGCCTGGCGCATCCGCGGCCATCATGAGCGCGGTGGTCCCCTGGGGTGCGGCGGCCTTGGGATCGACCGCCCCCATGTCCGCCGCGGTTCCGAACAGGGCTCTGCCCATCCACGGCGCTGTGTTGAGCGGCGTGACTCCGGAGAGCGGCATCGCCTTCACCGGACTCGCGGCCACGGGCAGAGCCTCGGCCAGCGCCATCACCCCCCACGCGGTCGCGGCGCAGGAGATCCATTGATCCCGTCCATACGGAAATCCGCTCTCGAAGTAGGGCGGGCTCACCGGGGCGGGGGTCTGGATCCGGGTCTTGACGTGCCACGAACCATCCGCCGCCTGATTCTTGAGCAGCCATTCGATCCCGCGCGCGAAGGCCGGCGAGGAGCTTTCCCATCCGCCCGCCCGGCGCAGAGCCACCAGCGCCTGGGCGGTTGAGTAGGCATCGCTCGACGGCATCGCGGCGTTCTGAGTCCAGCCGCCGTCGGGACGCTGCGCGGAGGCGAGATCCTGAATGGCTTGGCGGCGCCCGGCCGAGGGTGCTCCGGTCCACAGGAGTCCGAGGAGGCGGTAGGTGAGGTCCTCGGTGGACTCAGGATTCGCCGCCGCCAGCCACTTCCGTGCGCGCTCCATCCGCTCCTTCTTGTCCGCCGTCAGCGACAGGGGCAGGTAGAGATCCATGGCGCGGGCCGCCACGGCCGTGGCTACAAAGCGTCCCGCGCTGTGCGGAGGCCGGCCGTCGAGCGTCGGCCAATGTCCATCGGGACGCTGGAAGCGGGCGAGGTGGCGTGCATAGACGGCGGCGGACAGATTCGACGGCACGCCCGAGGCATGCGCGGCGAGAAGCGAATAGCCTTCGCTGAGCGCCGGGTCGATCAGCATTTCCACCTGGACCGCGGCCTCGAGGTTGCCCAGGTACCGGAAGGTCCGCTGCGCCGCTGCCTGCGCGGAGGCCTCCTCCACCGGGATTCCATGGACCCGGGCGGCTTCAAGGGCCATCGCCGGCAGGGCCTGGTGATGGCAGGACAGGCACGGCATTTTCCATTGCGCGGCGGTCCTCTGAAGGAGCGCGGCCGACCGTTGCGCTTGCGTGCGGATCCGGGCCTGGTCTGGCGCGGCGGACGCGGAAACGGCGAGCAGGAACAGGGCAAATCGCATGGAGACCTCAGATGAGGCTACCACGTGGAGGGGCGCGGCAAACTGATGTTTTGCTCCCATCGTCTCCGCGGGGGCGGACATCAATGCGTTGGCGGGTCTGCCAGACCAACACGTACTCGCGAAGCGATTCAATATGCTGGCAGTGAGCAAACTTGGCGCCCCGGTCGTAGGCGGCCGTGCCTTTGGACAGAACCTCCACAAGCAGGACCGGGTTCTCAATGCCATCCGGGCGTTTGCCCCAGGTAGCTGAGCGGTCCGCACACGGCGCTCAGATCCGGATAGGTCTGCAGGCCAGTGGCACCGGCCCGGATCCGTAGATTGCAGTCGAACACCTGCAGTGCCGGGTCCTGACCTGGGATCGAATCACCGTGATCATCGCCGCGCACAACTCGGAATGAGTGCTGCTGGCGCCGGCCATGGCGGTGATTTGGCCGTTGATGAATTCGCTGCGGTAGTCCGCGTTGGCTTCCATCGCCGCGGTCAAACTGACCGCCCCCGCCGGCTACCGCAGGAACCGGTCAAACCAGGCGGCCATCCGCGCCTTCATGTCATCGTTGTACACGTGGCCCGTGCGCTCGTAGACGACGGTCTCGAACGCCTCCGGATGCCCGTGGACCTTGTAGATCCGCCCGAGGATCGACTCCAGCTTCCGCATCCCCTCTGGCGGCGAGCCAGCGTCGCTGTCGCCCGTGAGCGCCAGGAACGGCCGCGGCGCGAGCAGTGCCATGACGCCCTCGCTGTCGAAATGCTTCAGGATCCCCGGCACGAAGTAGTAGATCCCGTGGGCTCGCAAGGCGCGGATCGCGATGAGGTCCTCGTAGCGGGTGAAGCACGCCACGCCAACCACGGCCTTGATCCGGCCGTCGATCGCGGCCAGCCACCAGGCCCGCGTCGACCCCATGCTCATTCCTTGCGCGCCGATGCGGTTGGCATCCACCTCGGGCCGCGACACCAGGTAGTCCAGCGCGATCTGCTCGTCGCGCAGCATCATGCCCCACAGCGTCCGCCCGAGCCAAAGGTTGAGCTTGAACAGCGACATCTCCTGGTCGGACCCGCGCGCCTGCATCTCCAGACGGCCCGCCGGACCGGAGCCCCGCCGCTCGCCGTTGAAGTAGTTGTCGATGCCGATGACCACGTAGCCGCGCTTGCACAGCATCTCCGCCACATCCTGCGAGGTCGGCTGGTAGCCGAACATGTTTTCCTTGCTCGACCCGTGCCCATGCATGGTCAAGATCGCTGGCAGGCGTCCGGCGCGGCCCTCGGGAATCGCGATGTATCCGGGCACCTCGCTGTCGACCCCGTTGTGGAACACGAACTTCTCGATCCGGTAGCCCTCCTTGCTGTCCACGGTCACCACGCGGACGGCGGAAGGTTTCGGCCTCGGCGGCATCTCGCCCAGGCTCCGGACCACGATGTCCCTCACCTTGCTCCGGTTGGCCTTCCACTGTGGCAGGGTCTCCGGGATGGCGAGCTTGCCGATGGGAAGGTTGCGGAACGCTTCTGGCACGTCCTGCCACGGGGTTTAGATGGGTTGCGGTGCCTGCATGAGCAGGGCGGATACGAGAAGGCCGGTCATGGTTCGCGTCCTCGTGACGAGTATAACTTCAGGTGATCCTTACCGTCCGTGGCGGACGTTGCCGGCTTGGATCTACCACGTGGATGGGCGTGGAAACCTTATGTTCTGGTCCCACTGGCCGCCGTCGCCGCGGCGGTGGACATCGATCCGCGGCGCGACTGCCAGACCAAAACGTACTCCCGTAGTGACTCAATCAGCTTGTAGTGGGCAAACTTGGCGCCCCGGTCATAGGCCGCCGTGCCTCTTGAGAGCACCTCCACGAGGACCACCGGATTCTCCACACAGTCCGTGTGTTTTCCCCAGTACTGGCAGGGACCGCAAACCACGCTCACGTCCGGATAGGTCTGCAAGGCGGTGGCACGGACCCGGATCCGGAGATCGCTGCCATAGGCCATGCACCGGTTCTTGAGCTTCGCCCGGATTGCCGAACCAACCGCAAGGCACAGCGCCGCGTGGGTGCTGATCCCGCCGGCCATCGCGCTGATCTGGCCGTTGATGAATTCACTGCGGTAATTCGCCTTGGCCTCAAGCGCCGCGTATTCGGACTCCGTGAACATCTCCATAGGTAGAGCCATTAGGCCGCCTCTATTACACGAGCTCTCCCCGGCGCGCCTGTCTGGCCAAATAGTCGCTCGCCCGCCACGCAATTGCGAGCATGGTTTCTGTAGGATTTTGACAGGTCGAACTCGGCCAGCAGCCTCCGTCCATCACAAACAGGTTCTTCACCTCATGCGACTGGTTGAACGCGTTCAGCACGCTCGTCTTGGGGTCATTGCCCATGCGGCAGGTGCCCATTTCGTGACTGATGGCTCCTGGCGTACTGAGCGACTCGTCCGCCGACAGTACGGCAACGCCAGCGGCTGCCATCAGCTCCTGCAGGTTCAGGAAAGCGTCGCTCAGCATCGCGCGATCGTTCTCCGTCCGGTGATAACGGATATGGAGCGCTGGAATGCCCCAGGCATCGACTACCTTCCGGTCAATTTCGACGCAGCTTTCATAGGCCTGGAGCGGCTCACCGCGTGCGTAGACCATCACCCAGGCCGGATGGTTTTTCTTGATCTGCTGCTTGTACCCGGCGCCGAACCCGGGAATCAGGTTGGCGTGAGCCGGGAAGATCTGGCTGCCGCCGCGAACCATGATTGCGTAGCCGCGCAGGAAGCCGCTGTGCCGTTCCGTCACGTTGCGGAAGCGCGGAATGTAGGAAGCGTTCGCCGTGCCATCCTCGTTCCGGATCTTGGAGCCCACCAGTTCCGGAAGCAATCCGATCACCGAACCGGCTGTGAAATGATCGCTGAGGTAGTGCCCCAGCACGCCGCTGCTATTGCCGAGCCCGTTCGGATGAACCCGGGAGGTGGAGTTGAGCATGATCCGCGTCGACTCGAGGGTCGACGCCGCCAGTACGACGACCTTGGCGAAGGCCTCCTCGTACTTTTTCGTTTGCCGATCGAAGAAGCCCACGCCTTTGACGCGTCCCTGCTGGTCGGTCACCACGTGCCGGACCACCGAGTCTGTGCGAAGCGTCAGCTTGCCGGTGGCGAATGCGTCCGGCAGCGTCACCGCGATGCTTGAGAAGAACGCGTTCACGTGGCAGCCGTGGCCGCAGGCGCCGCAGCAGTGGCACGCCGGACGCTGGCGATGGGGCCGGCTGAGCTGCGCTACCCGCAGCGAGGTCATGTGCCATCCTTTATTTCGCGCCGCCTTGCGCATCAGGTGTTCGTAGCAGTTGTACGCGAACGCCGGCTGGAACACTCCGTCTGGAATCTGCGTCAAACCTTCGCGCCGTCCCTGTACGCCGATGTAGGCCTCCACCTTGTCGTAGTAGGGCGCCAGTTGCTGATAGGTGAACGGCCAATCCGCACCGTAGCCATCCCGCGAGGCCGCCTTGAAATCGTACTCGGCAAGCCGGAACGACTGGCGTCCCCAGTGTAGAGTCCGCCCGCCGAGAATGCGCGATCGAAGCGACCAATCCCACGGCTGATCCTTGGGCGTGGTGTATGGATGCTGGCTGAATTCGGCATAGTATCCGGGAAACGGAGTGTATTCGCTGGCCGCGCGGGGGCCTTCGGTCCGAATCTTACTCGGACTGCCTACACCCCGAAAAGGGAACTGATACGGCAACGCGTGTGTCTTGAACTGCGAGGACTTCACCGCCGGTCCGGATTCAAGCAGAAGCACCTCCAGGCCGTGTTCGGTGAGAACCTTGGCCGCCATGCCGCCCGACGCGCCAGTTCCCACGATCAGAACATCGTACGTCTTCATGATCCCTCCACTACGCCTCGTCGCCATGGTGGTCAGGATGCGGACATCCGGGCCAGCTCTCCAATATCTGATGCCCCTGGTAGTTCAGTTCCTGACGCAACCCGGTCTCAGAGGTGTAGTAGGCGAAGACGGTTCGTCTGCGGAAGTCCAGAAAGAACTGATGCCCGGGGCTGCCTGGCCGCGACATCGCAGTCACGATGTCCACCTGCTGCTGGCTGTCGAGGCGGACAAAAGAGAGTTGGTAGCGCTGTTGACTGGTCGCGTCGACCCAGGCCAGCTCGTCGAAGAACCGCTGCCTGACCTCCGCGGACTCCTCGCTCAATACCAGGTCGATGTGTTCGTGAACAAGGGCCGCCCGTGCTCCGGGGGTGTCTGTCTGCGGAATCATAATCTCCGCGAGCGTCGCAACCATTTCCACCTGCGCCGGGCTGAAGAGCCGGGGTTTCCACACCGGCGGCGCCGCCAGGGATGCAACCGGCAGCAGCGTAGCCGGGCTGATTGCCAAGCCGGTCACCACCTCCCGCCGCCGCACTTCATTGGGCTTCATCGCCCTTCGGCCTCCGGTCTCCATTCCCATCAGAAGGCGAGCTTCAGGCTGAACTGCACGCTGCGCGAGGCTCGCGCGCTGAGGATGACTCCGAAATCCTGACTGCTGAAGCTCGAAACCGGCGCGCCGAAATTGACCGCGTTGAACGCATTGAACAGTTCCGCCCGGAACTGGAGACTGCGACGCTCGCCGATCGGGAAGTTCTTGGCGATCGAGGTATCGTAGTTCTTTGTCATCGGTCCGCGGAACAGGTTCCTTCCGGCGTTTCCGAATCGCAGTTGCGCCGGAGCGCTGAAGGCTCTTGTGTTAAACCAGCGGAGGCGCGTCCGCTCGCTGCCGCTGAGTAGGGGACTCCCTGAGACATTCGGCCGCTGTCCGCCGGCGCGTCCGAGCGAAGCGTTGTCGAAGCCAAGTGACACGTTCACAGGCTGGCCTCCATACAAGGCGACGATGTTGGACCATTGCCAGTTGCCCAACACATAGCGAGGAATGCCGGATGTGAGCCATCGCTTCCCCTTCCCGAACGGGAGCTCGTAGACGTTGCTGAACAGCCAGTTGAGTCTCATGTCGGCCGTCGAGCTGGCGTAGTCGGGCCTCCAGTTCAATGGATCCTGGGGACCGCCAGTAGTCCCGCCCCGCTCGGTCGAGAAGACGTCGAGGTTATGGCCCCAGGTGGAGCTGGTCAGAAACGACAGGCCGGAGCCGAATCGCTTCTGGAACTTCACCGAGAATCCGTTGTAGTTGGAGGGCGGACCATTGTCGTCCCAGTTGACCGCGGTGTAGTTGGGAAGCGGCCGGCGTGGCTGTACGGGTCCCGGTCCCGGAATGGCCTGGTTCTCGACGCGAGTCTGAAGGAGCTTGACGGAGTTCGATCCGACGTAGCTGAGATCCAGGAGAAATTCGCCGGGCAGTTGCCGCTGGATACTGAAGTTCCACTGAGTCGAGTAGGGAGTCTTCATGCGCGGATTCATCGCGTAGCCGCCTTGTCCTTCCGGGCTCTGGGGCAACCGCGCACCGGCCGAGGCGCTGAACGGGTTCGTGAGTGCGGAATCCACGTTGAAATCGTTCAGCGGGCCCACCGTCTCGGAAAATCCGAACGGCCAGTTGCCCGCCGGATCGGCGTAGTACTGTACGAAATCCGTGAAGGAGTAGTAGATGCCTGCCCCGGCCCGGATCGTCGTTATCTGTCCCAACAGGTAGGCGATGCCGATGCGTGGGGAAAAGTTGTTCCAGTCGGGATCCACCCACCGCTGCCGCAGGTTCGGACCGGCCCCGGTGACCGGATTCTTCACCGCCAACAGATAGTTGCCCGTCAGTACGTCGAGCCCGCTGTAGGCATTGCGCGCCTCTTTCATCGACTGCACGTAGCTGTATCGAAGGCCAGCGGTGATAGTGAGGTTTTTGCTGGCGCGAAACTCATCCTGCAGAAATCCGTGATACTCGAACTGGCTCAACTTTGCCGACGTGTCGCCGGCAGCGCGCCTCGCGTCGGTAGGCAGCCCCAACAGGAAAGTAGCCGCTCCGTGACCCGTGCCGCGCAGGTCCACGAGATTCGACGTCGGTCGCCGGCTGAACCCGATACTCGCCTGCGGGCTCGCCTGAAAGCTGTTCAGATAGCTGATGGTGAGTCCGGTCTTGAAAGAGTGCTTTCCCTTGATCCAGGTCAAGTCCGCGACGTTCTGATAGTAGTTGTGCGGACCGATGGGAGTGAAGCTGCCGCCGGCGCCAGCTAAGTCGGTGATGCCGAGTGAGAGCATGAGCAAGTCTGGCGGTCCGCTCGGGAATACCTTGTCCCACGTCGCAGCCTGCAAGATCGAATCCGGCAGAGGCCTGCCCTTCCGATTGGAGGTGTAGCGATTGAAGCCCCATTGGAAGTGGCCGATCAGGTTCGGACGAAAGATGTGCGTGTCGCTGACCGTAGCGTTCCAGGCTGTGTTGGTGAGGAACGTGCTCACCGCGGGGATGCCGCCGGGTGTCGAGTTATAGCCGTCGTTGTAGGTGATCCGTCCGAACAGGCTGTTGCTTCCGGAGATCCTATGGTCGATTCGCGCCGAGGCCTGGTCAGCCTCCTGCCTCGTGGGGTTGGTGTTGACAAAGTTGCGCGTAATTCCGGGCGCGTTCGTGGGCGGGTAGACCGATTTGATCAGGTTCTGCGCCAGTGCGTTGATTCGCGCCGCAGGGAGGCGGTTGCCCGGGAACACCGACCGCGTAGAGCCTCCTGGAACGCTCGAGTCCGCGCGGGTTGTGAGGATGTCGTAGATGACCGGCTGCCCCGCTTCGGTAAAATCGCCGTCGGCCATTGCTGCGGTCGGAACGGTGCTGATGCTGTTGGATGCCCGTACAAACTGGAAGCCTTCGTAGTAGCCGAAGAAGAAAGTCCGGTCGCGGCCGTTGTACTTGGGCAGACGGACCGGGCCGCCGAAAGTGCCGCCGAACTGATTCTGTTTGAACGTGGGCCGCACGGGATCGAAGAAGTTCCGTGCGTCAAGCTTCGTGTTGCGCAGAAACTCGAACAGCGTTCCGCGATATTGATTCGTGCCAGACCGGGTAACCACGACAATATCGGAACCCATCGAGCGGCCCTGCTCGGTCACACCGCCACGCGACTGTACAGAGAACTCCTGAATGGCGTCCACCGACGGATTCATCGCGTAGCTGTTGAACATGGGGTCGTTGTTCTCCACGCCGTCGAGGGTGAAGTTGTTGTAACGGCTGCGCTGGCCGTTGATCACCGGCGAGTAGGAACCGGCGCCCAACTGTACCTTGAACGCCGTGGACTGCCCCAAGGCGATCGGCAGCGCCCCCGGCGTGAGCAGGATCAATTGTCCGAACTGCCTTCCGTTGAGCGGCAGTTCCGTGACCTGCTTGGTCTCAACCGCCGTTCCTATCTTGGTGCTCGTACTCTCGAGTAGCGGCGAAGCCGACTGAATCTCGACGGTCTGGACTAGGTCGCCGACTTCGAGTTGCACGTCGGAGCGGAGCGCCTGACCGACCTGGAGTTCCAGTCCCTTTCGCAACGCGGCTTTGAAGCCCTTCGCGGAAACATTCAACTCGTAGATCGCCGGCAGGACCCCGGTAAACGTGAAGTAGCCGGTGTCGTTGGAGACGGTTTGCCGCGAAACGCCTGTGGCCGTGTTGAGGATCTTGACCTCGGCGGCCGGGATCACGGCGCCCGCCGAATCGGAGATGACACCGCTGATCGAACCCGCGCTGGTTTGCGCAAGGCAGCTCTCAATGGAAAGCCCAGCGAGCACGAAACGAGCGGCTAGGCGGAACAAATCACGTTGGCGGCTCATTATCTTGTTGCGACCTCGTCTCCAGGTTCTTAGCGTAATCAGATCTATCACATTCGTGGGCGGGTGTCAATGGTGCGGAGCCAGGTGCGGAGCCAGGTGTCGGCGCAAAGTAGAAATGGCTCTGTAGCGGAATCTGTCGGCCTGAGTGACTGCAGAGAGAAGGTGACGATAGGGGTGCGGTGGGTGGTGGCAGCATTCACCTGCCGCTTGCGCGGGAACGCCGGTCTTCGCTCCACTCCGCGGACTCAATGCGTTTCGGCGATGGCAGGAGCTGTTGTGGCTAGCAGGCTGCGGCATTGGGGCGGCTGGCTGTGGCAGCGCCCGATTACGTCCTCACTTCTTTCCCAGGTACGGACTCTCCACATAAAACGGACCCGCGATCAAACCATCGATCCGGCCATCCAAAAACGCCCGGACCGCGTCGTCCGGCGAGCACACGATCGGCTCCTCGTGCATGTTGAAGCTCGTGTTGATCACCGACGGCGATCCCGACAGCTTCTCGTGCTCCTTGAGGATGTCATAGTAGTCCGGATTCTTCTCCCGCCGGATCAACTGCGGCCGTGCCGTCCCATCGACGTGGACCGCCGCCGGGCAGGCCCGTTTCATGAAGCCGGTGCAGTCAAACGTCAACGTCATGAATTCGGCCGTGTGCTCTCCGCCGCCGATGTTGGAGTAGCACTTCCCGCGCGCCTCCCACAGCGTCACCGGCGCAAAAGGCATGAACTCGGTCCGGCCCAGCCGCTGGTTGAGCCACTGGTTCACCTCCGGATCCCGGCCGTGATACATGATCGTACGGTTTCCGAGCGCCCGCGGACCATACTCCATCCGGCCCGCAAAGCGCGCCACGACCTCGCCCTTGTGGATCCGCCGCGCCACCTCCGCCGCCATGTAGCCGGGGCGCGTGTAGGTGAGCCCGGCACGGTCGAGCGACTCGCGGATCTCGGCTTCGGTGTAACCCGGCCCAAGATAGACATCGCCGATTGGCTGGCCCACGCCGCCCGGCCAGGTCATATACAGCGCCAGACCCGTGCCACAGCCGCCGTCGCCCATATTCGGATAAACGAACAGGCGCTTGACGCCATCCACCTCATAGATGCGCTGGTTCATCTTGACGTTGGCCACGACGCCGCCCGAGAGCACGACCGCGTCGCACCCGGTCTGCTTCACCCAATACGACACCACCGCGCAGGCGACCCGTTCGAGCGCCGTCTGATAGGCCGCCGCCACGTCCACCATCGGGAACCGCGCGGCCAGATGGCGCGAGAAGTAGATATTCAGGTTTTCGTGAAGCCGGTAGCCGCCGTCCTTGATCTCGATCCGGTCCATCAGAACATCGGTGAGCACGGACGGATCCCCGTAGGCCGCCAGGCCCACGATCTTGCCCGCGTGGCGGTCGGCGCGGAATCCGAGCGAAGAGGTGACCGCCTCGTAGAAGGTCCCGAGCGAGTTCGGATAGCGGATGTTGTGCAGCCGCCGGATCTTGCCGCCCTCCCCGAGGCTGATTGAGCCGGCGAGCCCGGTTCCATAGCCATCGAGTGTGACGATCAGAGCGCGCTCGAGTCCGCTCGCCAGATACGAGTTGGCGGCGTGCGACAAGTGGTGTTCGAACCGCTTCAGTTTCCCGAGAAGCCCGAACTCCTTGAGCCCCGCGTGGAGCTCCTGCTGCCAGTGGCGGTGTTCGGCGACGCCGCCCGTCTTCCATTCCTCTTTGGCGCGTTCTTCGAGGAACGAGGCTGTAAGAGGAGATCCACCGGCGATCCGGTAGAACGCGTTGTGGGCCAGGCCCCGGTCCCGGCTCTGGTTCGCATGCCGCAAGCCCGGCACCGGCTTGGTGCGCGGCGGGACCCGCTGCTCGGCGTTGTCCAGATCTTCGGGCAGGCGGCTGTGCCGGAATCCGTTGGCGGCGGCGCGCTCGGCGGCGAAGCTCTGCTCGATTGCGCGCTCCTCCTGGTCCCAGGTGAGGAAGGCGTAGGCGACGGCGCTGATCTCTTCGATCTTTGTGCCCGTGGCCTTCAGCGCGGCCTCGATCGCCTGGCGGGGGAAGCCGGCGTGCTGCTTCTGCCGGCTGAACCGCTCCTCGCCCGCCGCGAACAGAATCCGGCCATCCTCGACAAGCGACGCGCTGGCGTCCTTGTCCAAGGGTGAAATTCCAAGTACCTTCATGATTCCTTTCCGATTGCCAACGCGCGCTTGACCTCGAGCGCGGTCATGGTCCGGCCTCCCAACTGGCCGAAGAAGTAGTCAAAATAGCGGCGGAACTTTCCGAGGAAATCCTCAAGATCCGCCTGGCTGCGCACGTAGGCCGTGTGGCCCGGCTCAAGCGAGGGACTGTGGAAGCTGAACGTCAGCACTCCCACTCCACGGTCCACCAGGAACTGGGTCAACTTGCGGTGCTCCTCCGATGTAAAACCTTCCGGCGAGAGCCGGAGCCGGTCCACGACGCCCAATCTGGATAGTATACCCGGTATCCGCAGTTTCTCCCCTAAACGGGTAGAGGCCTGTGCGAATCGCAGGCGCGGCGCCATTGGCCCCCAGCCGACAAAAGCCCCAGTGGTCGGAATTTCCAGCATCTCGTTCTTCCCGCCGAGCCAGTAGCAGTCCGGCTGCGACCGGGTGAAATCAGGCCCCCCGTCGCCCCGGTAGTCAAATGGAGGCGCTGTACTGAGATCGACCTCGTAGCCTTCTTCCTTTAAAGCCGGAATCATAGCGGCGCTGATGCCGTAGCGCCCGGCCTTGTAGCTGCGGGGCGGGAATCCGAACGTGGCGCTGATGGCCGCGCCCAGGCGCCGGAGCTTTTCGCGTGCGAGCGGCGCGGGGAGGTTGCAGGCGTAGGAGTTGTACAGGTTCACCGGCTCCTCCACCGGCGGATTGACCCAGGGGTGGAGGTGCGCGCCGATCTCGCAACGGCCGCTGGCGGCAATTTCCTGGAGCGGGGCCGAGCCCGCGGGCTGGGAGGCGACCGGGTGGTCGATCACGTAGGTGGGGCGGATTCCGTACTCGTCAAAGATCCGCTGGGCCTTGAGGACCGAGGCCATCGCACGGACGCTGGTGGACTGCGGGTTGAGCGGCGCTGACCAGTCGAACTCCTCTTCGGTGTCGATCACCACCACCAGCACGGGCTTCCAGCCGGTCGGGTAAAGGACGCGGGTCTGGCGGGGAGAGAGGTCCAAGTTTCAGTGTAGCGGGCGGAGCCGCGGACTCCACGGTAAGATTGAGCCACTTGGGCAGAGTTTGAGCGCGCCGCCGCATGGAACGCCGGGGGAAACCTGCGCCATGCCTACTTCGAAGGGACGCTCGAGATCACCGTGCCCTCTGTAGTCAGTTCTCTCGCTGAAGCGCTGGGAATCGAGATCCTGCCCATCCGGTCCACAACCATCCGGAGGCCGGACCTCGGAGTGGAGCCAGACGCTGCCTATTACGTCCGCAACGAGCCGCTCGTCCGGGGCAGGAAACAGATCGACTTCGCCACGGATCCGCCGCCGGACCTGGTGATCGAGGTGGACATCACGAGCGATTCCATTGAGAAGCTGCCGCTCTTTGCCGCGCTCGGATTCCCCGAGGTGTGGCGGTACAAGGAAGGTAAAGTCCAGATCCTCAGGCTGTTCGAGGTGGCGGGCAACTCCCCGAGGTCCGTTTTGATCCGGGAGATTCGCAGCCAGGCGGCCACGCTCCGGTGATGCGGGCCGCCGCGCCGCCGTTCCACGCCTCTCTACTAGGGGAGCCTAGCGGGCTTTCATCGAGGTGACCAGGCAATCGTGCAACCTCATACGACCGGCCTTTGTTGCGCCTCATCCTGGTAAACGGAACCAGCGGCCCGGATCGATCACATGAAACTGGCGGAATCGAGAAGAAGCGCCCGGTCGCGATAATGAACAGGGTCGCCTGCCCGTGAAAGTAGCGCGCGAATTGGTCGAGGTCAGGAGGTTGAAGAGTGCGGTTCCTTTCGTTGCGGCGGCTCAACCGCCGTCACAAGGGAGAGCGGAGTCGAGGATCAAAAACCCTACGGCAATACCGCGGCGCGCCGAGCCGCAGGAGCCAGGTTCGATAAGCTAGCTTCTTGATGCTGCCGCGCGCACGGATTCCGGTGTGGGGATGGGCGGCGGTCCTCGCCTCGGCCGGGCTGGTGCTGGCCCAGCGTCCGTTCCGCGAGTATCCGCCGCTTGAAGGCTGGGACACGGCAGCGGCGCTCCCGCCGGACTACCAGGCGCGGACCGAGCTCGTCCTCGGCCGTCTCATGTACCCTTCGTCGGGCTACCGCGGCGTGGGTGGATTTGGCCGCGGCGGCAACTGGCTCGAAGGCGGCACCGCCTGGACGGTCGACTATCCCAAGGGCGACCGCACGTTCGCCGCGATCCTGAGGCGGCTGACGCGGGTGGATGTGCGGTCGGTCGAGCAGCCCGTCAATCCCGACGACGGCGACGACATCTACAATTGGCCCTACCTTCATGTCGCCCTGCCCGGCGCCTGGAGCCTGACCGAAGCGCAGGCAGCCAAGATCCGCGACTACCTGATGCGCGGCGGATTCATGCTGTGCGACAGCTTCTTCGGAACCGATGAGTGGGAGGGGTTCATGGACGGGATCCGGATGATTCTGCCCGGGAGCGAGATCGAAGAGCTGGCCGATGACGATCCAATCTTCCACACACTGTACGACCTCAACGAGCGGTTCCAGATCGGCAACTTCCGGGTGATGATGTACCGCGGAGTGCCCTACCGCGCCGACGGGATCGTGCCGCACTGGCGCGCGATCCGGGATGACAAGGGGCGGGTGATCGTTGCGATCACGTTCAACTCGGACCTGGGCGACTCCTGGCACATGGCTGACGATCCGCGGTATCCAGAGAAGTACTCCTCGCTCGGCATGCGGCTGGGGATCAATTATGTGATCTATTCAATGTCCCATTGAGAGCAGGATTCATTAGTGATTGGAGCCTCCCGCTTCCGCGTGGGCGTTTGTCCACATTCTCTCGACCGCCGCTTTGGCTGAGCCCATGCCGGCCCACAGCTTCCAGCCGCCGGTGGATAGTGCGTGTTCGTAAATCCGGTCCAGCGTGGGAACGGCGGTTCGCGGACACTACCCCACCGTGCAATTATCTGCTTTAATTAAATTTAAACATGGTGCGATGGACGCTGCCCATGATTGATCTCAGAGAAGTTCGCTCCGTGACCGAGTTCCAACGGAGTATCAAGACTACGTCAGCCAGTTCAAGGCGAAGAAGGCTCCGCTCGTGTTGACCGTCAACGGACAGGCTGAACTCGTGGTGCAGAACGCCGAGAGCCACCAGGAGATGCTCGACCGGCTCGATCGCGCCGAAACTCTCGCCGCCATTCGGTGAGGCATGGAGCACGCGGAGCGCGGCGAGGGGATTTCTCTTGAAGAAGCCGAAAAGCGCCTACGGAAGAAGCAGGGCCTTTCGCGTTGAGATCGAGCCCCAGGCTTCGAAGACCTCGACGAGAGAGCCGGCTGGATCAAGGCCGGTAGCAGTTTCGAAACTGCCGAGAGGTGGTTCAACGGGATGATCGCGGCCACGATGTTAGAGCATTTTCACGTATAATAAAAAAGCTCCACGCGAATCCGCCAACTGAGAATGGCTAGGGCCCTAGGAATTGACCTGCGTAGGCGGGTGATTGCGGCGCGTCAAGAAGGGGACACGGTTGAGGA
>VFZX01000078.1 GCA_016871015.1 Acidobacteriota bacterium
GCAATCACCCGCCTACGCAGGTCAATTCCTAGGGCCCTAGCCATTCTCAGTTGGCGGATTCGCGTGGAGCTTTTTTATTATACGTGAAAATGCTCTAGCGCCCGCGAAGGAGGTTCGATGCTCCGCTTCCTGCTGCCCCTGCTCGCCGCTGCTGCTCCCGCCGCGGCCCAAATGCTCTACGGTTCGCTGTCCGGCCGCGTGTCGGATGAGTCACAGAGTCTGATTGCCGGCGCCGATGTCGCCGCCGTGAACGACGAGACCAACCTGACCCGCAAGGTGAAGGCGAACGAGGAAGGGATCTACAGCATCCCGAATCTCCCGCCCGGCGCCTACACGGTCACGATCACCATGGCCGGATTCGCCGAGTTCAAGCGCGCTGGCGTGGCGCTGGCGCCGAACAGCGTCGTCCGCGTGGACGCCGTGATGCGGCTGGCGGGAGTCCAAAGCACGGTGGTCGTCACGGGCGACACCGAGATCGCCACGCTCCAAACCGACCGCAGTGACGTCCGCCGCGAGCTCAACTCGCGCCAGTTCGCCGACCTGCCCGTGTCGCTCGCCGGCAACTACCAGAGCCTGCTGCAGACGCTGCCGGGATTCGAAAGTGACGCTGACATGCGGCCCACGCGGATGGGCGGCTGCAATCCTTCCGGCTCGGTCGGGTTCAGCGTGAACGGCGCCACTACGTCGACAACTGTGACCAACGTCGACGGCGCGTCAAATTCACACATCTGGAACGTGGGCCGCTCCGCCGTGGTCCCTACGATCGACTCGATCGAGAGCGTCAACGTCACCACCAACAGCTTCGACGCCGAGCAGGGACTCGCGGGCGGCGCGGTGATCAACGTCCAGTCCAAGGGCGGCACGAACCAGTTCCACGGATCGGCGTTCGAGTATCACTACAACCAGGCCGTCCGGGCGCGGCAGTTCTTCCTCCCCGCCGGACAGAACAAGGCCAAGTACATCTCGAACCGTTACGGCGCGACGCTCGGCGGCCCGATCCTGCGTGACAAGCTGTTCTTCTTCGCCAGCTACGGCGTGCGGTCCGAGCGCGACAACGGCGGCAACACCTTCTCGCTGCCCGGAACCACCGTTCGCACGGGCGATTTTTCCGGATTCACTTCGCTCGTCTACGACCCGCTCACCGGAAGTCCGGATGGCTCCGAACGGACGCCGTTCGCGGACAACCGGCTCCCCGCTAGCCGCATGGACCCGATCGCGCGCAAGATCCTGGGCCTGGTTCCAGCGACCAACTTGCCCGGACTCGAAGACACCAACGCCAACAACTTCTTCTCCTCCCAGCCGTTCGGCGCCGACCGCTGGTCGCTCGACACCAAGGTGAACTGGCAGGCCTTGAGCAGCTTGAACGCCTTCGTGAGCTGGAACTATGCGGATCACCAGTCACTCCACATCACCGCGTTCGGAGACGGGTTCATCGACGGACCGCGCGTGGGCGGCGGCAATGCGGGCAACACCTGGGGATACAACAACCGGATCAGCGCCGGCGCGACCTATGTGTTCAGCCCCACGACGCTCATGGACGCCTTCGCCGGATGGACGCGCCAGAATACCAACGTCGAGCAGTTGGGCATCGGCACCAACTTCGGAGCGGAGTTCCTCGGAATTCCCGGCACCAACGGCCCCAACCGGTTCCAAAGCGGATGGCCGAAATTCGCCGTCGCCGGCTTTGCCGCATTCGGCACGGAGGAAGCCTACACGCCCTACTACCGCAACGACAATCAATATTCGTTCCGCACCAACTTCACGCGCACCAGCGGCGCTCACGAGATCCGCTGGGGAGCGGACGTCAATTCCGAGCAGATGAATCACATCCAGCCGGAATTCCAGGGTGGCGACGCGGCGGGCGCGCGCGGCACGTTCGATTTCTCCGCGGGCATCACGGCCAACTGCAACGTTCCCGACGGACGTGGTGGATGCCGCACCGTCAGCGCGACCACCGCCGCCGCGAACTCGATGGCTTCGTTCCTGCTCGGGCTTCCGTTCGAGGTCAGCAAGAACTCGCTGAACTTCTTCCCCTACACGACACGCACGTGGCGCTACGCCTTCTACCTCCGCGACCGCTGGCAAGTGAGCCGCGCGCTCACCCTCAACATCGGCGTGCGATGGGAGTACATGCCGACGCCCACCCGCGCGGACCGCGGACTGGAGCGCTACAACCCCGACGACAACCAGATGTACATTGGCGGTGTCGGCAACGTTCCGCGCGACCTTGGCGTCAAGTCCAGCAAGCGCCTGTTCGCGCCGCGGTTCGGATTCGCCTGGCGCCTGTCGCCGGACTCCGTGCTGCGCGGCGGCTACGGCATCAGTTGGGATCCGTACTCGCTCGCCCGCGCCCTGCGCACCAATCATCCGATCCTGACCGAACTGGTGGTCACCTCGCCGAGCACGCTGTTTCCGGCCCGCCGGCTCGCCGAGGGAATCCCGCCCATCACGCCTCCGTCGCTTGGCAATGGAATCATTCCCGCGCCTCCCAACGTTTCGGTGCAGACAGTCCCATCGGACATCCATCGCGGCTATATCCAGTCGTGGAACCTCACCTATCAACGGCGCTTGGGCGGCGGGTGGATCGGCGAAGCGGGATACGTCGCCACGCGCCAGACGCGGCAACTGGGCTACCGGCAGGTGAACTGGTCGCCGATCGGAGGCGGCAACAACGGCCGTGTCCTGTTCCGGCAGTTCGGCCGGACCGCGGACACGCGCGAGGTGGGTCCGGTCGGCGGCAGCCACTACGATTCGCTCCAGGCGATGGCGCAGCGGCGCTTTGCCAACGGCTACTCGCTCACCGCCGCCTACACGTTCGGCAAGTCGATCAGCGGATCCGGACTCGACCGCAGCGACAGCACCCTCCGCATCGTGATCCCCGAATACTACGGGCTCAACCGCTCATTGAGCGCCCTGGTGCGGAAACACAACCTGCAGGTGACGAACCTGTTTTCGCTGCCGTTCGGACGCAATCAGCGCTGGTTCAACCAGAACGGGGTGCTGTCCGCGATCCTTGGCAATTGGCCGGCGAACAGCATCGTCAGCCTGATGGCCGGGCGCCCGTTCTCGGTGACCTCTTCTGGAACCTCACTCAACGCGCCCGGCAACACGCAACGCGCCGACCAGGTGAAGGCGTCGGTCGCCCGGCCCGGCGGAATCGGCCGCGGAGCTTCGTTCTTCGATCCGCTCGCTTATGCCCAAGTGAACGATGCGCGCTTCGGAAACTCCGCGTTCAACACTCTTACCGGACCGGGCCGCGTGAACTGGGATTTCGGTCTGTTCCGCTTCTTCCGGCTGAAGGAGCGCTTCCGGATGGAGCTGCGCGCGGAGGCGTTCAACTTCACCAACACGCCCAAGTTCGGACAACCGGGCGCCAACGTCAGCAACCTGCAGTTCAATCCTGACGGCACGATCCGCAATCTGAACGGATTCACTGAGATCGTCACCGCGACCGAGGAACGCCAGTTCAGCGTGATGCTCCGCCTGAGTTTTTGAGCACTTGCTGAATCGCCGGATCCGCACGGGTCCACACGCGCGACAATTCCACCCGCGCGGTTTGGCTGCCCGTGCGCCATAGTCCCAACAGCGCCAGCGCGCGTCCGGGATAGCGCTTGAGCGCCAGCTCGAACTGCTGTGCCGCCTCGGCGCGCCGGTCCAGTTGCAGGAGCAATTCGCCGTACAACTCGCGCGCTGGCTTGGGCGGCGAGGGCGGACCAAACTCGTAGCTCATTCGATCCTCCAGCTCAGCCGCGCGGGAGATGGCGTCGATCGCGTCGCGGCTCCGGCCCTCCGACATCAGCAACAGCGCTTCCAGCTCCGCTGCGGCAACGGTGACAGCTGCGCGGTCCACCGGATGGTGTCCGGCGTGCCGTGCTCCCGCGGACTGCGGCTCCGAAGTCCGTAGCAGTCCGCCGAGCGGGGCCCGGGCCGACTGCGGATTCCCGCGGTTGAGCGCGATGATGCCGCGGCTGAACAGGTCCGCCGCATGTGCGGAGAGGTCCAGGCCATCGAGCGCGATCGCGGCGCCATTCCACTCCTCGCCGGTCTCAATGCGCCATGCCGCCCGCATCTGGATCGCATGGAACCGGACGAGCGGTTGCGGAGCACTCGCCGCCAGTTGACCGGCCTGCTCGACCAGCTTGCGCGCTTCGGCGAAGCGTCCCTGCTGGAGATAGCAATAAGCGAGCCACCACAGCGCGTGATAGCCGCCCGGCGAGCGGGGTCCGGCTGCTCTCCACGCCGCTTCGTTCGAAGCCGCCGCGGCCTCCCATGATCCCATCGCGGCGAAGATGTGCGACGGCATGTGCAGCGCGTGGGAGGCCGAAGCGACGCGCGCATACCGGCGGGCAGCGCGCAGTCCGAGCGGCGCGTGCTGCGGATCGTCGTAGCAGTGGATCAGGTAGTGCAGCACGCCGGGGTGATCAGGCGCACGCGCGAACTGCTCTTCGAGGATCGCCGCCGCGCGCATGTAGACCGCGGTGTCGCGCCCGTTGTGGCAGGTCCCGAGCAGTGCGAGCGCGTAGAAGGCGGCGGCGTCGGTGTCGGCGGGGAACTGGGCCGCCAGCCGGCCCATGGCCTCGGCGTAGCGATGGTCGCGGGACTTCGAATCGCCTTCGCCGAACAGGATCCCGGCGGCGCCGAGATAGCCCTCCTCGCGCGGAGTCAGCCGCATGGCCGGGCGCTGGCGGAGGACGGCCCGGGCGGCATCGCGGTCCTGCGCCATCCACAGCGGTTCGTTGTAGGTCATCGCTTCGCCCCAGTAGGCCATGGCGAAACGTGGCGCGAGCTTGCGGGCGGCCTGGAACTCGCGCCGTGCGTCGGTGTATTCGAAGTTGTGGAGCCAGGCGAGTCCGCGGTCGAATGCACGGAGTGCGGCTGGCGGGGTTTGGGCGGGGAGGGTGAGGGGCAGGCAGAGGAGGACGGCGCGCAGGAACATTGGCCTACGCTCCAACTCTACCTGCTCCCGGATGGTGGAGTCAGCGCTTGAAGATGCTGTCGAGATCGATCGTCAAACCTACCTGCCCGCGGATGTCCTTTTGATTGATCAATTCTGTCCGGTTGGACCATGTCACGGAAAGCGGGATCTTCACGACTGAGCCAGCAGGGATGGTGAGCTTGCCCTGGACGATGCCGATATGGCCCTTTGTGCCCAGCAGTGTGGCAGCGGTTCCTGGAAGTGTGATGGCGCTGCCCGGAGCCGTGTTTCCAGGGCCGAATTTGATCAAGGCGTCCTCCGCCATCCACTGATAGTAGGCGCCGAAGGTGGCGACGGCGTTGCCCAGATTCGCGATCTCCCCCAGCCGCCGGTCCAGTTGGCCTGCAAGCTGGAAGTCACGGAACCTGCCCTTTCCACCCACCGGCAGCGCGTTGTAGAACGTCATTGCGGCGTTGGCGGTGACGAGCGTCTGCGAGCGCGACGGAGTGTGCGAATAGATGAAGCGGAAGTTCGAGGTGCTGAACTGGTTGGCCGGGTGCTGATTCGTGTATTCGAAGGACACCTTGTTGCTCTGAATGGCTCGGAGGATGTCGTCCCGTACCGCGGCGTAATTCAGGAATCCACGGCGGAGCGCGGCGACCCTGGCGGCAAAGTTTACGTTGGCCGCCGCCATCCGGACGATCAGCAGATCAAGTTGCTCCGCGAGGATTCTCTTGTACTCCTCCTCGGAAGGCGCATTCTTCAAGAGCGGCCCGGCCGCTGCCGTCCAGTCCCCGTAAACCGGCGAGGGCCTCCCGGAGGCGTCCGAGAATAGAGACTCCACGGCGGCAAGCAGCCCGGCGGATTCCGGAGCGGTCTTGAGCGCGGCGATCGCGGCTCCCCACCGGGGAGCATACGCTGGGTCATCAGGATCGTTCCGGGTGAGGTCAAACCGCAATCCCCAGGACGACATCCGGTAGTCCGTGCCAAACAGAGCCGTGACCGGAACCCGTGATCCTGAGGATGTGGCCGCCGTGCCTCCGCCGGCAGCGGTGCTTGTGGTCTCAAACGAGATTGCGCCGGAGAACCTTCTGAGCCATTGCGACCCCTTGGGGCACGAACTCTGGTCCGCTTCCGTACAGAAAGGGAACTGCTCGTTGCCGAACGCCATCCGTGTGATGCCGAGAAGATTGCCGCGTAGTGTGGTCGTCATCCCGGTGGTGGACTGGAGGACCCCGCCGAACTCCGTGGCGATTCCCAAGAGACCAGGTACGGCGACGCGCGACACCAGTGACGTCGTGCCCCCGCCTGAAACCGTGTTTCCTACGAGCTTGTTGAGACGGAGGTCCTCAATGGCCTGGCGGAGCGCTGCCTGGTCGATGGCCGGCGTGCTCGCGGCGACGTAGGCTGCAAAGCGCTGTGAATTGGCCAACGGCAGCGTGTTCTGAACATCGCGATCAATGCGCGGCGCAGGGCTTTGAGCGGTTTGGCGGATCGTCTCTGTGTTCATGTAAGCGTCAATTGGCGTCATCTGTGCAAACAGAGCGCCCGGCAGGCACGCAGAGAGAGCGAAGTGGATGTAGCGATGCATCTCATCCCTCCTCAGGTGCCCTTCACAATGTAGCCACGTGCCGGATTCATCGGATCGAAGAAGAAGCGGTCGAGGACCTGCTCGGGTCCCGCGCCGCACGTCTCGACCAACTGGACCAGAACTCCAGGCTTGGACGCCTCGATCAGAACGGTAAGAAAATTGGCGCCAGCCACGATGTTGAATTCCGGCGGGTTCGACGTCAATGTGACTTTGGCGTACCGGATCTGAAGAAGCTGGACGCCGGCGGACGGCGGTCCCTTGACGCCGATTGTGACTTTGCAGCCCACAGCTCCGGTGAAATCTTCACGGAACGTGGTACTCGGTGTGAGGCAGCAGGCCATGTTGTACTCCTATTGGATGAAGTGGAACTTCACTCCCAATAGCGCGTGGCAGTCTTAGAACCCGCTAAAAAAGTTACTGCCGTTTCCAGGCCCTTCCGAACCGGGGTATGATAGGCCCCATGAACGGCACTCGTCGAACCTTCCTCGCCGCCGGAGCCGCGGCCGCCACCTCAAGCACCATCCTCGGCGCGAACGAACGCGTCAACCTCGTCGTCATCGGAGTCGGCGGACGCGGCACCTCCCATGTCCGCTCCTACGCCGGACTCAAACAAAGCTGCAACATCGTCGGCGTCTGCGATGTGAACCAGGCCGCCCGCGAACGCGTCTCCGCCATCATCGTCAGCCAGGGCGGATCGAAGCCCAAAGAGTATAACGACATGCGCGAAGTCTTCGACGACAAGTCCGTCGACGCCGTGTCGATGGCCACTCCCAACCACTGGCACGCGCTTGGAACTGTCTGGGCCTGCCAGGCGGGAAAGGACGTCTACGTCGAAAAGCCCGCCAGCCACAACGTCTGGGAAGCGGACCGCATGGTCGACGCCGCGCGCAAGTACCGCCGCATGGTGCAGGTCGGCACCCAGTCCCGCTCGTCGGCCCACGTCAAGCAGGCCGCCAGTCTGCTGGCTCAGGGCATCATCGGCGAAGTGTACATGGCCAAGGGACTTTGCTTCAAGCGCCGCAACACGATCGGCCGCAAGCCGGAAATCGACACCCCTCCCGGAATCGATTGGGATAAGTTCCTCGGGCCCGCTCCCATGCGCCGCTTCACCGAGAACCGTTTCAAGTACAACTGGCATTGGTTCTGGGACACCGGCAACGGCGACCTCGGCAACCAGGGAGTCCATCAGATGGATGTCGCGCTCTGGGGACTCGGCATCAACGAGCTTCCCGCGGCGGCCGTGTCCACTGGCGGCAAGTACGTGTACGACGACGACCAGGAGACGCCCAACACGCAGATCGCCACCTTCGACTATGGACGGCGCGAACTCGTGTTCGAGGTGCGCGGATTGATGACAGGCGGCGAAGGGTCGCAGGAGAAGGGCGTCAAGGTCGGCAACCTGTTCTATGGGTCCGAGGGATTCATGGTGCTCGACGGCGGCGGATTCAAGGTCTACAAAGGCGAGAAGAACGAGCTGGCGATGGAAGGCAAGACCTCCCGTGGCGAGGACGACCCGCACATGCAGAACTTCCTCGACGCGGTCCGGTCGCGCAACCGCGATAGCCTCAACGCTGAGATCGCGATTGGCGTCACCTCCGCCAAGCTGTGCCACCTGGCGAACATTTCTTACCGGCTGAAGCGGCGTCTGGAAATCACCGGCGGCCGTTTCGTCAACGATGCCGAAGCGGATAAGATGTTGACCCGCGACTACCGGGCGCCGTACATGGTTCCTGCCAACGTCTAAACGGGATCTCTATCCGCGGAGGCTGGCGTGAAGAGCGTGGGCGCGGACGGGACCGGCTGAAACAGGGACCGCAGGTCACTCCATGGCCCTTCCGGAAACGGGTAACCTCCGCGAGCGAGTAGTTTGCGGTTGCCCTCCTGCATGGCGCCGTGCGCTTTCACGTATACCCGGATCCGCGCGGCGTCGAGAGCCTCGATCGCCCCCGCCCAGGTCCCACCGCTCTCCGCGGCGGAGCTCACCACCAGGGCGGCGTCGCTCAATGCATAGACCACCTTGTTCCGTTCCATGGCCGTGAATGCGAACCAGCGCGCATCGGGATCGTACGGGGACGTCAATACCAGCCGGCCCGACAGGAGACCCTCGCGGTAGCGCGCCGAATTGGCATGCTGCCCCAGGCCGTCCGCCAAGACACCGATCGCCTTGCCGCCCGCGTCGAATCCGGCTGCCATCGCTTCCATGTCCACACCGCGGGCGCCTCCCGAAACCACGGTGACCTGCTGTGCCGCGCACGCCGACGCAACCTCGCGGGCAAACTCAATGTCCTCCCCTGATGTATCGCGCGACCCGACAATCGCCAAGCCGCCCGCCTGGAGCAGACGCCGGTCCCCCGTGCCGAAAAGAACCGGCGGCGACGCTTGGCCCAGGTAGCGTTTCACCCGGCCAGGATAGGCGTCGTCGCCGCGGCTGATTACCCAGAGACCCCGGCTCAGCCACCGGTCAACCACGATTCCCAGAGCGGCGCCCCGGTCCAGCAGCCGCTCAACAGTCTCCGGGGCAAGCTCCGGGGATCTCAGTTCCCCCAGCCGCATGCGGCCCTCGCTCTCCAACAGATCTGCGGGCCGCATCGACCGCTCCCGCAGCCAGCGCGCCAACGTGCCGTACTGACGGCGGGTCAGAGGCTTGCCGCCGTTGCCGCCTTTCTGGCCGAGCCGGCTGCACAGCAGCAGTACCGCCTGCGTGTCCGCACTCAATTGCGAGGTCATGCTCATTCGCTACTCCCATCATCGGCCGATGAGTCGGCCAAAGCAAACGGTAACACCGGACCCGCCCCGGCCTTACGAAGTTTCCATGCCAGCACCGTGAAGGTCCAGCGCGAATCCACCATGTCATCCACGAGCAGCAGCGGCGCCGGCGGGACATGCGTTGCGTCTACCGCGAACGCATTCTCCAGATTGCTGGCTTGCTGAAAACTGTTCTCGCGGGTCTTCTGGGGCTCGGTTGTCCTGGTCTTGCTGATGCACTGGATGAAGGGCAGCCGCAGCCGGGCGGCGAGCCGCTTCGCGAAGTCCGGGACAAGCTCCGGGTGCCTGCCGGATGGCACGCAGGTGACCCACTCGGGCGGTGAGGTTGGATTCCAGCGGCGCCCGGCAAGTTCCGCGGCTGCGTCCACCAACGCGTCCGCGAATCGCCCGTTCCGTTTGCCGTCGCGAACCAGCTCACCCAAACCCGCATCCCCGTACTTGCACAGCGCCCGCCCCTCCCCGGCGCGAAGTTCCCCAGGGATGCGCCCGCGCTCGCCTTCGAACGTGCCGGACGGGGGCCATTGCTTCCGCGGCTCGACGGCCAGAAAGAGCGACTCCAGAAACCGGGCGGCTTCGCGCTCCAGCCCGGCGGGATAAGCCGCGCCAAGACGCTCTCCCGTGCAGTTCGCGCACTTGCCGCAGCGCGCCGCATCCGGATCGCTCAGTTCCGCCGCCAGGAACCGCATCAGGCAGCCCTCATCCTCCATGTAGGCTTTCATCCGGACTTGCTCCTGCCGCCGCAGTCCTGTGATGCTGTCAATGCGCGCGGCCGGCATAGCCCAGGCAACCGGCGTGCGAACATATCCGGAATCGTCGCACGCGATGGGAGAAGGCGATTCCACCGCGAGGAATTTCAGCGCCTTCGCCAGCTTGGTCGGCCGGATATTGAGAGCCTGCTGCAAGGCCGTGGCGCTCATCGGCGACGGTGAGGCCTCGAGCGCGCTCAGGACCTCAGCGACTTCGCTCGCGCTCGGGAACGCCGTGCTGATGAAATAGTTGGCAATCTCATCGTCCTCGGCGCCGGACATCAGCACGCCGTGCGCTTGACCGATGGCGCGTCCGGCGCGGCCCACTTGCTGGTAGTAGTGAACCACCGATGCGGGGCGCTGGAAATGAATCACGAAGCCAAGATCAGGCTTGTCGAAGCCCATTCCGAGCGCCACGGTCGCGACGAGCGCCTTCACTTGGTTTGCCAGCAACATTTCCTCCAGCCGCGGCCGTTCCTCGTCATCGAGTTTCGCGTGATAGGCGCGCGCATCAATGCCACGCTCCCGCAGCCACGCGGCCACGTTGTCCGCGTCGCGGACCGTCAGGGTGTAGACGATCCCGCTGCCCGGGAGTTGCGGAATGCGATCCGCGAGCCAGGCCAGTCTCGCGGACTTGGAAGGAAGGCGCAGGTTCTCCAGCCGGAGGCTCTCGCGGACTAGCGGGCCGCGGATCACCTTCAGGCGCGGTCCCAACTGGTCACAGACATCGCTCACCACACGGTCATTCGCGGTGGCGGTGGTGGCCAGCACCGGCAGGTTCCGGGGTAGCTCTCTCAGAATTCGCGCGATCCTCCTGTAGTCCGGACGGAAGTCGTGACCCCAGTCGGAAATGCAGTGCGCCTCGTCGACAACAAACAGTCCGACGCGGCTGGCCACCGGAAGCAGGCACCGCGTCATGAAATTCTCATTGGCCAGCCGCTCGGGTGAGACGAGCAGAATGTCAATCCGGCCCGCCCGAAGGTCTTCCTCAATGACCGGCCAGTCACTTGTGTTCCCGGAATTGATGGTCTTCGCGCGTACCCCGATCCGCACGGCGGCGGAGATCTGGTTGCGCATCAGGGAGAGCAAAGGAGAAATCAGCAACGCGCAACCTGCGCCCCCATCCCGCAACAGCCTAGCGGAGATGAAGTATACGATGCTCTTGCCCCAGCCCGTGCGCTCCACCACGAGAAGCCGCTCCCGGCCCTCCACCAAAGCCTGAATCGCCTCCCACTGACCGGGGCGGAACCGCGCGCGCGAATCACCGGTGGCCCGGTGCAGGAGATCAAGGGCGCGGCCGTGCACAGCGTTCCGGATCTGAGCTTACCATGGCCAGCCACTCGCCATCCGGGAGTAAGATGGAGGGATGGCACAGACGGTTCATCACTCCACTTGCGCTCTCGACTGTCCCGACGCTTGCGCTGTCCTGGTTTCCGTCGAGGATGGCCGTGTCACCCGGTTCCGCGGAGATCCCGCCCACCCCGTCACCCGAGGCTTCCTCTGTGGCAAGGTCGCCCAGTATGCCGAACGGGTCAACTCGCCGCACCGGCTCCTCTATCCCCAACGCCGGACCGGCGCCAAGGGCGAGGGGCGCTTCGAGCGGATCACTTGGGACGAAGCCATCGCCACCATCGCCGGGCGTTTCGAGGACGCGGCGGCGCGCTATGGCTCCGAGTCGATCCTGCCCTACAGCTACGCCGGGACCATGGGCTACCTCCAGGGTTCCGGCATGGACCGCCGCTTCTTCCACCGGCTGGGGGCTTCCCGCCTGGACCGCACCATCTGCTCGGGCGCCGGTGTGGCCGCGCTGAACCAGACCCTCGGTGCGCGCACCGGGACCGAGCCCGAGCAGTTCCGCCACTCCAAGCTCATCATCGCCTGGGGCGCGAACATTCTCGGCACCAGCGTCCACCTGTGGCCGTTCATCGTCGAGGCGCGGCGCAACGGTGCGCGGTTCTACACCATCGATCCGGTGAAGAACCGCACGGGCAGCCTGTCCGACCGCCACTTCTTCATCAATCCGGGTAGTGACCAGGCGCTCGTGCTGGCGATGATGCACGTGATCCTCGGTGAAGGACTCGAGGACCGCGCCTACATCGACCAGTACACCACGGGGATCACCGCTCTGCGAGAGCATGTCCGGGCCTGGACGCCGGAACGGGCCGAGGCGCTGACCGGGATCCTCCGGGACGATATCGTGGCCCTCGCGCGCGAGTATGCGACGACGCGCCCGGCGGCCATCCGGCTCAACTACGGAGTCCAGCGGACCGAACGGGGCGGCTCGGCGACCTGCGCCATCGCCATGCTTCCGGCTCTCACTGGTTCCTGGAAGGACATCGGCGGCGGGCTCCTGGTAAGCACGTCGGGTGGCTACCATATTAACCGCGCCGCGCTCGAACGGCCCGATCTCCAGCAGATCAGCCTTGGACGTGACGCCCGCATCGTCAACATGTCGACGCTTGGCAGCGCACTGACCGGGCTGAGCGATCCACCGGTCAAGGCCATGATGGTCTATAACTCGAATCCGGCCGCCGTGGTCCCGGACCAGCACCGGGTGCACCGCGGACTGGCGCGCGAGGACCTGTTCCTCGTGGTAGCCGAACAGTTCCAGACCGACACGGCGGACTACGCTGACATCCTGCTGCCGTCGACCATGTTCGCCGAGCACGACGACTTATATTTCGCCTACGGCCACTACTATATGCAGTTGGCGCGGAAAGCGGCCGAGCCTCCCGGGGAATGCAAGCCGAACTCCGAGGTGTTCCGGCTGCTCGCCGCGCGGATGGGGTTCACCGACCCCTGCTTTGCCGACTCTGATGACGACATGATCCGCCAGTCGCTGGCCTCGCCCCACCCCTACCTTCAGGGCGTCACCTTGGAGCGGTTGGAGCGCGAGCACTCGGTCCGGTTGAATGTCAGCCCCGAGGGAGAGCCGTTCCAGCCCCACGCCCAGGGCTTCCCCGGAACCGGAGGAAGGATGGAGTTCCGGCTCGATGCCCTGGCCTACGAGCCGCCGGATGAGTCGCGCCATGGAACCAGCTACAACGCCGCCTTCCCACTCGAGTTCATTTCGCCCAAAAACGACGACAGCATGAACAGCACCTTCGGCAACCGGCCAACCGTCGACGCTCAGACGGCGGCGCTTGTCATGCACACCCTGGACGCCGGAAGCCGGGGGATTCAGGACGGAGATCCGGTGCGGGTGTTCAACGGGCGTGGAAACCTCCTGCTCAAGGCGAGCGTCAATGGCGCGGTCAGGCCGGGTGTGGTGTCGTCACCGTCGGTCCGGTGGCCGAAGATGACGCCGAACCGGCAGGGTCCGAATGCGCTGACATCGGAGAGGTTGGCCGACATGGGGGGCAGCCCGGCGTTCTACAACTGCATGGTGCAGGTTGAGCGATGCGGAGACTGACGGCGGCGCTGCTGCCGTTGGCGATCGGGCTCGTCCTCGAAACAGGCTGCAAGAGCAGCCGCCGGCACCGTGCCCAGGTAGTGGAAGAGGAGAGCGGTGAGCTGCTGAGCAGCTTCGGGATGTCCAACCCCAAGGCGGCGGTGCAGTTAGTCAAGGGATTCCACGAGGCGGAAGGGCTTTGGAGATGGACTCAAGGGAAGTTCTCCATGGCCTTGAAGAGCCCGAAGGACGCGGCTGCCAAGGGTGGTGTGCTGACGCTCCAGATCACCGCTCCGGAGGTTACCGTCTCAAGGCTCCAGTCGTTGGATCTGGCCTGCTCGATCGGCGGCACGGCACTGGCTCCGGAGACGTTTGCCAGCCCGGGGGAAAAGTACGTGAAGCGGGACGTGCCTCCCGCCGCATTCAACGCCGACGTGCTGCCGGTGGAGTGCTCGCTGTCTAAATTCATCAAGGCGGGCGAGATCGAGATTCGAGAATTAGGGGTGATCATTACCTCGGTGAGCCTCGAATCGAAGTGAACTGGCTCCTCCGGATCGTGCCGGTGGTGGTCTGCCTGGGCGTGTACTGGCCGGGGATTCAGTGCTGGTTCCGCATGGACGACTTCGCCTGGCTGGGGCTATGGCACGAAATCCACACCCGGCGGGACCTCCTGCTCGCCCTGTTCGAGCCGCGGGCCCAGGGTACGATCCGGGTCATCAGCGAGAGGCTGTTCTTCCTGAGCTTTTACCACTGGTTTGGCATGGACGCTCTTCCGTTCCGGATCCTGGTGTTCGCCACGCAGGCGGTCAACCTTCTTCTCGTCGGACAGCTCGCCTGGAAGCTGACGGGGCACCGGTGGTCGCTGCTGGCCGCTCCCCTCATTTGGGGGGTCAACCCCGCCCTGTCGGCGCCCATGACGTGGAGTTCGGTGTACAACCAGACGCTGTGCGCCTGCGCCTTGCTGACGGCGCTGCTGCTGTTCATCCGGTACACGGAGACCGGCGCGCGGAAGTTCTACTGGCTCCAGGTTCTGGTGTTCGTCATCGGATTCGGGGTGCTGGAGATCAATGCCGTCTACCCCGGGTTGGCGCTCGCCTGGGCCGTGCTCCGAGCGCCTGGCTATTGGAAGCCGGTGCTGCCCCTGTTCGCGGTTTCCGGCGCGTACACGCTGATCCACAACCACTTCGCGCCGAAGCAGAGGTCAGGGCTGTACGCACTTTTGATCGACTGGCAGATCCCGTCCACACTCGGCAGCTACTGGGTCGACGGGTTCGGGACTTGGCTGAAGGTGTCCTGGATCCTGGCTGGGACGGCCCTCGCGTTTGTGGGGTGGCGGATCGCGCGGCGCGACTGGGCCCCGGCGTTCGCGATTGCCTGGTTCGTGCTGATCATCGGGCCAATTCTGCCACTACGGAACCATTACTCTCACTACTACCTCGGGATCCCCACGATTGGCCTGGGCTTGCTCGGGGCAGCGGCGCTCTCGATATCGCGCACGGCGGCCTCGAAGCTGGCTGTGCTGGCTACGTTCGCACTATACGGCGCTACAGCCGCACCCGAAAGCCGCCGGCTCGCGCTGGACATCCGTGACCGCACGCGCGAGATCCGGCAGCTCGTTCTTGGAGTTGAGCACATCAGCAAAGCGAACCCCGGCAAGCTGATCCTGCTGTCGAACGTCAGCTCGAATCTGTTCTGGTGGGGGATGAACGAACGTCCGTTCCGCCTGCTCGGGATCGACCGGGTTTTTCTGGTTCCGGGATCGGAAACCTCGATTCCCGATATGCCGGAGTACGGGGACATCCGGGAGCACATTCTTCCGCCCGGGCAGACCGTGTCCGCGCTCAATCGCGGCCAGGCGGTCGTTTACACAGTCTCAGGCCGCGAACTCATCAACGTCACGCGCAAGTACCACGCGGTGGCATCGGCGGTCTGGAGGCCCGGCCTGGCGGCGATCGTGCGAATCGGCGATCCCGTTTTCGCTGATCAGCTTGTGACGGGCTGGCGTCCGATTGAGACGAGCTACCGGTGGATGGAGAAGCGGGGTGTATTACGCCTGTCCGGACCTGAGAAGGCAGGGTCGAGCCTCCGGATCGAGGGCTACTGTCCCGCGGTGCTGCTGAAGCCTGGGCCGCTGGAGATCTCCGTGTCAGTGGACGGAGTGCGGCTGGGGGCCTCGGCTGTGTCAAATCCGGACGTCCAGTTCCAATTTGACACGCCGCTGCCTGCGAGTCTGGCCGGGAAGGAGCAAATCGAGGTGGCGCTGGAGGCGAGCCGTGGTTTTCCGGTGGAGGGAGAGGCCTACCAACTGGGGGTCGTCATCACGGAGGTATCCATCCGCTGAGGAGCGGGATGGATTACCGCGTTTGGGAAAAAAATTCAAGTTTTTGGAGAATTTTTTTGCCAGTTTACGCGTTTCATGGTAAGAAGGTGAAACGTTCGGTCAAAGACGGCGTCTTAAGGAGGGTAGACGGTGATTTTTTGGCAAGGGCTGTAAAGTCGGTGGGACATCCGCCGATAAATAAAAGAATCACCGTACAGCCTTGAAGAAGGCGCTGGGCGGAGGCAGCACGGGCAGCAGCAAGTTTTGGCAACAGAATTGCTCGCAAATGTGCTATCATCTCAGAACGCCGGTGAGCACCTCCTGAAAGTGGGTGCTGACCGGGGTGTTGAGCTTTCGGAGGACGATGTCAATAGAATTTAGTGTCCTAGACGCAGATTCTTGAAACTTTTGGACCCGGAAGAGCATCTCATTCCCAAGGGAAACCGAACCTAACTTGTAGAAATGAAAGGAGTAGAAGTGAGCGGCAGGCGAATCAGCCACCCTGACCAGGACCTGTGAACCCAGCGCCGCTATTACCTGCTAAAAAAGGAGGACAAGACGATGACCAAGACCGAAACTGCCAAATTCAAACTGATTCTGGATACCAAGCAGGCCGAACTGGCCCGGGTGCTCCGGAACCGGGAGGCGATTGCTATCGAGAAGAGCGCGGATGCACTCGACGAAGTCCAGCACGCGGCGGAGCGTGAGCTGGCGATTCGTAATCTCGACCGCGAGTCGGGTCTGCTTCGTCAGGTGAAGGGCGCGTTGATGCGGATCGAAGAGGGAACATTCGGAGTCTGCAATCACTGCGAGGATGACATTAACCCCCGGCGGCTCAACGCTGTACCGTGGGCTCAGTACTGCATCCACTGCCAGGAGCTCGCCGACCGTCGCGCCGACGCCGACTACGATAGCGACAACGTGTTCGAAGAAGTTAGCCTGGCTGCCTAATAGAGCTGGCCTTTCAGATCCACAGGCGGAGACCCTCGCGGGTCTCCGCCGGGTTCCTAGCCTAGCGCTGCCACTTGTAGAAGTAGAACAACAAGGGTGCCTTCCCTGTGTTGACAATGCCGTGAAGCTTGTTCGCGGCGCAGTACATCATTGACCCGGGTCCGGCTTTGGTGATCTTGCCGTCGATCGAGATCTCTCCGGTACCCTCGGTGACGAGCAGGAACTCCTCCTCCGGATGGCGGTGGGGCGCGTGCGGCGTTGCGCCCGGATTCAGCCGTAAACTTCCTGCTGTCATTGACTTCAACTGGTCTGTCGGGCCGTCGAAGTAGATCAGCAAGTCGCCAAAACGCTCACGGGTTAACTTGGCGTCCTTGGGCGAAAACGTGACGTCGGGCAGCTTGGCCGAAGCCGGAATCGCTGCCAGCGCCGCCAGTGAGAACAGATCGCGCCGTCTGGGCATACCCTATCCTATCAGTCGATCCACTGGTGCGACACTTTGTCGACCGAAAACGGCAGTGGGTGCACCTCCGCACCGGCCTGTGGAGCGAATTCGAGCACGGCGCGCTCTCCATGGACCGGCGGAGTCCAGAACTCGCCCGCCTCGTCCGGCCCCTTTCCCGTGTAGCTGCTGCCCGAACCCGTCCCATCATGGATCCAAACTGTCCCTTTTCCGGCATCGAACCGGACAAAATGAACCCGGACGGCCTTCGCGCCTTTCGATCGCAGGGCCAACCGCCACAGCTTCTTGCCGTCCGGCAGCGACACCCACTTGCCCTTTTTGAGGTCTTTCACTACAACATGGGCACCCGCGCGGGCAGGTGTAGGTCTCCCGTCCGTTTCAGGCGCCGGTGGATCCGGTTTCACTTTCGGCAACTTCGACTCCGGAGGCGCCTTGAGCTTGGCGCTCGACCCAGGTGAGCCACCGGACTGCGCCATCATCCAGCCGGCGATCACCGTCACGATCATCCACCTCACTGCTTGGCCACCCGGACGGAGCGCTTCAAATCGACAGGAGCCGCGCTAGACTCGCCCGCAACGTAATCGCCGACGATAGCGCCCTCCGCACTGCGTCCGGTGGTGAACAGGACGAGCGTGGCGTAATAGGTGCCAGGCGACAGCGGCGGCGTGGACTCGGCATCAAAGATGATCGTCTCCTCGCCGGTATCTGACGTTGAGGCGTAGTCGAACACCACCTGTCCATCGACGATCGCGGCGGGCCGGTCCTTGCGGACCACCAGATCCACGTTCACTCCCGGGGTGTCGGTCACGATCCGGAAGCCCGCTCTCGTGGCGCGGCCCGGAACCTCGAGCCGGTAGGTCGCCGAGGTGACCAGCGTAGGCCGGTCGACTGCGCTGAGCGAGAACCGCACGGGCTCGCCAGCAACGAGTTCTGTTCCGATCGCCTGCGTCAAAGTGGCTGTCACGGTGCCGGCCGCGGGGCGTCCGGTGGTGTACAGGACCAGCGAAATCCAATATGTACCCGGCGTGAGCGGCGGCTGCGACCGCAGCGTGATGATCAGATCCTCGTTCCCCGAGTCCCGCGTGGCTGAATAGTCCGCGAGAAGCTCGCCATCGGCGATGTCGACGTCGGCATCCTTTCGCACGTACAGGTCGACATCCACCGCCGGATCCGCCGACCGCAGCCGGATCTCCAGTTGGCCGGTCCCGGGCGGAACTTCGATCCGCATGGAATTGTTACCCGAGAAGAGAGTCGGCTGTTGGACCGCCCGCAGCGAGAACGCCTGCGGACGGCCGGACTGCAAAGTGGCCGGACCCGTAGGATTGGCTACGGCTGGTGACCCAATGGTGGCACTGATGTTCCCGGTTACATCGCGGCTCGGGGTCGCAACCACCAGGCCAATGAAGTAGGTTCCGGGGCGCAAGGGAGGAGAAGTGGCGGAATTGATCGTGATCCGCTCATCGCCGGTGTCGCCTTCGGAGCGGTGGTCGGTGACCACCCGTCCTCCGGCGACCGTGACATCCTCGCCGAACCGGACATACAGGTCGACGTCGACATCCGGCGTGCTGGTGGCCAGGCGGACATCGAGCGACGTCGCACCCTGTGGCACCACCACCCGGTAGCCAAGTTCGCCCGCGAATAGAGTCGGATTCCGCACCGCACCGTACCGGAAGCTTCTCGGTGCGCCCGACGTCAGGGTGTTCGAAGATGCGCCGGCGGCGGTCACCGTGGCCACTATGGTACCGCTGACGGCTCGTCCGGTCGCGCGATTCACCAACGCGGCGAAGTAGGTCCCCTCGCGGAGTGCCGGGTTACTGGCTGGAGTCACGATTACGATTTCTTCACCGCTCTGACCCTCCGACCGGAAGTCGGCCGTGATCAGATTGCCGCCTTGCGGAACCGCGGGGCTCTCGCCGAACCGGACGTACAGATCAATGTCCACATTCGGCGTCCCGGTGCTCACCCGGATCTCCAGGCGTCCTGACTGGGCCGGGACTACGATCCGGTAGGCGCTGTTGCCGTTGTACAGGATCGGGTTGTTGGCCGCCGGAATGCTCCAGTTCGCCGTCTGCCCCGAGGTGAGCGCACCGCCGATTTGATTCGCGGGATTTACCGTTGCCCCGCCGCCACTGCCCTCCAGGAACCGGCGGATCGCGCGGAAATGGACCGAGAACCGGCCGTAGTAGTCGTAGGGCTCGGCGTCGCACACGGTCCCGCCGGGAGGCGCCTTGGGTCCATGGCTGAGGGTGCCAACAACCTGCCTGCGGTCATTGAACAACGGCGACCCGGAGGACCCACGCTCGGTGCGGCCCTGCGCCCAACGGACGGCGAAAAAATTCTGCTTGGGTACGGCGCGCGTCAAATCGTCCGAATCGCGGGTGCCAACCGAGAATCGCTTGTAGTCGCCCCCCGGATGGTGGATTCCCGCCACCTGCGCGCCGACCGGAGGATCCTCCACGTTCCATCCCGCGAACAACACTCCGTCGGGCACCGAGTTCAGCCGTAGCAGTGTCGAGTCGCCGCCCTCGTAGGTTGAACCCGCGATGTATCGCGCGCCGACCGAAGTCTTCAGTCCGCGCGTAGACGGGGGAGTGCCATTGCAGATTGGCGCCTGGTAGCCCCAATAGGCGACCACGGTGCGGGCAGTGGCATCGTCATCCATGCAATGCTGCGCGGTCAGGAAATAGGGGACCATGCTGTTGTCAGTGGTTGCCAGCAGCGATCCGCTGCACAGGAGCGTTAAGTCGGATTTCTCGAACGTCAAACGCGCCACCGAACGGGCCGCGTTGAGCCAGTCCGGCTGGCAGGCGATGTCCAGGTGGCATGGTGCGACGGCAGGCTCGTCCGGTCCGGCCTTGGTCGAGTCCAACCAGAGGTGCGTGATCTCGGCGGCCGTAAACGGGATGGCCCGTCCGGATCCCCGGGCGGGAAGGTATTCAATGGTCAGCGCTTCCCCGGCCGCGATCTCGGTCCAAAAGTCGCCGTCGCCGAAGATGCCTCGCGCCGTGTAAGGCCCGGCGGAGGTTTCTCCGTCGTGGATCCAGACGGCACCGTCGCCCGCATTGAAATCCCGGAAGTGGACCCGCATGGCTTGCGCCCCTGGAGAGCGGATTCCCGCGCGCCAGATCTCGCGGCCATCGGGCAGGACATCCCAGCGGCCAGCGTCGAGGAAGCTGTTGTCCAGGGCTCTGTGGGTCCCCACCCGTTTGGGTCCCACGGCCGGCTCCTCTATCTGGGGGACGGGATCGAACGCCGGAAGTATCTTTTCAACGGCCCGCGGAAGTCCTCGCCGTAGATCGTTGATTGCCGCGGCGGCGGCGAGCCGGTGCGTGTCGTTGCCCGGATTGAAATAGACCGCGGACTCCACGCTTTGCGCCAGGCAAGCCACGGCGGTCAAGGGGACGAACAGAATCCTCATACCGCCTATTATCCCGGATTGTCCCGCCGGCAGGGATCACTTCGCCCGAGCGAGGATATAGAGCGTTCCGGGGATCGTACCATCCTCGACCATGTCGAATCCGGCGGCCTCGACGAGTCCAATCCACCGCTGGCGGGCTGGCATCATCCCGAAATACCCATGGCCATGGAGGAACGGATAGGCGATCCTCACCCAGATGTCGCGGTTGATCACCATCAGCAGGAACTCGCCGCCGGGTTTCAGGATCCGGGAGGTCTCGGCGAGTGCCTGTTTCTCGCCCTCGCGGCTCAGGTGGTCAATGGCGAACGAGCTGACCGCGGCGTCGAACGAATCCTCGGGGAACGGCATCTCGCGCATGTCCCCGGTCTGGACTTCGGCGCGGTCCTGGACCCCCGCCACTTTCATGTTGGCAAGGAACCGGGCGGGCGAGTTGCCCACGATGCCATAATTCTGGGCGAACCGGTCCAGTCCGACCACGGTGGACTTGGGGCGTGTCAGCAGGACCATGAGCGACGCCCGTCCGGATCCAGCGCCGAGGTCGGCGACGCGGCCGGCTCCCGAGGCGAGGAAGCGCCCGGTTGGAAGCGGCATCGGGGAGTTGGGCACAAAGACGAGCTGCGTGATCGCGAAGCCGCATAGGCCCCACAGCGCGGCCATCGCCGCAAGAGCGGTTATCCAACGCCGCCAGCGCCAGCGGATACCGGCAGCGGTGATGGCACCGAAGAGCACGAACGGGATCAGGTGGATGTGGGTGAAGGTCCACTGGTAGCCGAAGTCGTATCCCGAGGTCATCTTGTGCGACTTCGACAATAGCACGAAGGCCGGGGTCCTTTCGGAACCCCGGCCCGTTCTAGACTAGACAACAGCTACTTGCGGCAGCAGGCAGTCCCGCAGCACGCGCCGCCGTCACAGCAGCCAGCGTACGCCGCGCCCACGCCGATCACAGCCGCCAACAGGGCGATCATGAAGATCTTCATGGAAGTTCTCCTTTCTTTGAAGAAACGTCTGAATCTGGGGGGTCGAGGACTCGCCTTCGAATCAGATCAGGAGAACCCGGTTCCGCAGGTACAAGCTCCGTCCCGCGGGATCCGGCCGTGGGGCATGCCAATGCGGCTCTGGCACCGCTTCCGGCAGGGGCACCAAAATCCGCGCCGGACTCACATCCGCCGCTTTCGCTGCCGCCACCTGCACCGGAACGCTTTGCGTCGCCGTGAAGCAGCTATCCGACGTACACTTGCGCTTGCAGCATTCGGTCGCGCCGGTCATCATGTCGCAAGCCGCGACAATCACTGCCGGGGCCAATCCCCCGACGAGCATTGCCACGATCCCTGCGACGATGCGCTTCACACCGGTTAAGACGCGACGCAGATGAAAAGGTTTCAATGTCCGAGGAATCGTTCGCAGTCGATTGCGGCCATGCAGCCCGCGCCCGCTGCGGTGATCGCCTGCCGGTAGGTCCGGTCCTGGACATCGCCGGCATGGAACACCCCTTCGACACTGGTGCGCGACCCGCCTTTCGAAACGATATAGCCGTCGGCATCCACCTCGATCTGGCCGTTGAACACCTTCGTGTTGGGAATATGGCCGATCGCCACAAAGAACCCGTCCACATCGCGGACCCACGTCTCGCCCGTCTTCAGGTTCCGGAGCCGCGCACCGGTAACGGTGCCTTTCGAGACATCCAGCACCTCGTCGACAACCGTGTTCGTGATGAACTCAATCTTCGGATTCGCGCGCGCCCGTTCGAGCATGATCTTCGACGCCCGGAACTCGTCCCGCCGGTGGACCAGAGCCACCGACTCTCCGAATTTGGTCAGGAACGTAGCCTCTTCCATCGCCGAGTCGCCGCCGCCCACCACCATGATCTTTTTCCCGCGGTAGAAGAATCCGTCGCAGGTGGCACAGGAGCTGACGCCCTTGCCGATCAGCGCCTTTTCCGAATCAATTCCGATCCACCGGGCTGAAGCGCCAGTGGCGACGATCAGAGTCTTGGACTCGAACCATTTCCCGTCGATTTCGAGCCGGAACGGGCGCTGGGACAGGTCCACGGTAGTCGCGTCGCCATGCAGGTATTCAGCGCCGAAATGCTCGGCCTGCATCCGCATCTGAGCGACCAGGGTGGGGCCGTCGACGCCCTCCGGAAAGCCCGGAAAATTCTCGACCAGGGTGGTGAGGGAGAGCTGTCCGCCTGCTTCGAGTCCGGAGACCACGAGCGGCTTCAGGTTGGCCCGCGCCGCGTAAATCGCCGCCGTATTGCCGGCGCAGCCGGACCCCATGATAATGACGTTTCGCATGTTGTGAGAGGGATGAGAGGGAGTGAACCCTCATCGTATCAGATGAACGCGGAAACGATCCGGTTCGCGGCCCACGCACACACGTACGCCAAGCCCGTCATATAGCCAAACTGGATGGCTGGCCACTTCCAGCCGCCCGTCTCCCGGCGGACCACGGCGATGGTCGAGATGCACTGCATCGCAAAAGCGAAAAACACGAGCAGCGCCACCGCCCCGCCCGGTGTCAGATCGCGCTGGAGCGCGGCCTGGAGTCCGGCGGAATTCTCGTCGCCCTCGATTCCGTAGATGGTTCCGAGCGTGGCCACCAGCACTTCGCGCGCGGCCAGGCTGGTGATGAGTCCGATGCCGATCTTCCAGTTGAAGCCGAGCGGTTGGATGAGGGGCTCGACGGTGCGGCCCGCGGCCCCGGCAAGGCTCTCGGCGATTGGCGGCGCCACTCCGTCCTTGGCGGGGACATGGGCCAGGATCCAGAGTCCGATGGACCCCGCCAGGATCACGGTACCCGCGCGCCGGAGAAACACTTTGGCGCGGTCGAGCAGGCGGAACGCGAGGCTCTGCCAGGTGGGCCACCGGTAGGGCGGCATCTCCATGACGAAGGGAGCCCGGCTGCTCTTGAGGATCGACGACTTGAGCAGGCGCGCGGTCACAAACGCCGCCAGAAATCCGAGGACGTAGAGGCCGAGCAGCGCCGCGGTCCGGGTGCCGAGGAACGGGCCGAGCAACTGGCGCTCCGGGATGAACGCCGCGATCACCAGCGCATAGACCGGAAAGCGCGCCGAACAGGTCATGAAGGGCGCGATCAGGATGGTCGCGATCCGGTCGCGCTTGTTCTCGATGGTGCGCGCCGCCATGATGGCCGGAACCGCGCATGCATAGGCGGAGAGCAGCGGGATGAACGACTTGCCCTGCAGTCCGGCGCGCGCCATGGTGCGGTCCGCGATCACGGCCGCGCGGGCCAGATATCCCGAGTCTTCGAGGAACCCGATGAAAAGGAACAGCAGGAGAATCTGCGGGAGAAACACGAGCACCGAGCCCACGCCCGCCCAGACGCCTTCCACCAGGAGGTCGCGCAGCGGCGACGCCGGCAGGTGAGTTGAAATCCACTTGCCGGAAGCCGAGATCAGCGAATCCACTCCGTTCATCAGCGGCTCGGCTCCGGTGAAGATCGCCTGGAAGACCGCCACTACCACGAAGGCAAAAACCAGCGGACCCAGAAACGGATGGAGGAACACCCCGTCGAGCCGGCGGCTCCATAGAGGCGGATCCGGAGCCCGGTAGGCTCCGCGAGACACACGGGCCGCCCAGGCGCGGCACTTGGGCACGTCGTCCACCATCGGAAGCTCCGGCGCAACGGGCACCGCGAATTCGCCGTGAAGGAACTCGCGAATCGCTTCCATCCCCTGATCTTTGGCGGCGCTGGCGAGAACAACGGGAGTCCCGAGGCGGCGCGCAACCGCGGCCACATCCACTTCGCCGGAGCGGTTCTGAAGCTCGTCTGCCATGTTCAGAACCACCAGAGTGGGCAGACCCAGACTCAGCACCGGAGCGGCGAGCATCAAATGGCGGCCGAGGTTGGTGGCGTCGAGGATCAGCAGGACGGCGTCGGGTTTGGGCGTCCCCTCCCGGCGTCCGGTGAGAACATCATGGGTGACCTGCTCGTCTTCCGACCGCGGATCCAGGCTGTAGACGCCGGGAAGGTCGATCAGGTCGACCTGTGTCCCGCGAACGAGTTGCATCTGGCCGAGCCGGTGCTCGACGGTGACGCCCGGATAGTTGGCCACCTTCTGCCGGAGTCCGGTCAGGCGGTTGAAAAGAGTCGACTTGCCGGAGTTCGGCGGACCCACCAGCGCGACCGTAAACCGTTGGTGCGCCTGGGCCGGTTCGATGCGGACGAGGCTGTCAGCGCTCGATCTCAATGAGGGCCGCCGTTTCGCGGCGCAGGGCAACTTCTGAGCCGTCTACTTCAAACACGCGAGGATCCCCACCGGGTGCACTCCGTCCTGCCCGGACCGCCCCGCCGGGCAGGAAGCCCAGCTCCATCAGCCGGCGGCTGTCGGATTCCGGCAGTACCAGGCTGCGAATGGTCGCCTGCTCACCGCGCCGCAGGTCGGCGAGGCTCGCGTACTTGCCATTGAGTTGCATCTACCTCAAGTATGGGACGGCTTGAGGCGGGAGTCAAGGGCGCGCAAGTGCCGGAACCAGTCCAGTACGCTGGTCCCGTCCGGTTTTCCCTCCGCTCAGCGACTTCAGGATCTTGTAGGACAGCTCGACCAGTTGCGCTTTTTCGAGGTTCGTCATGATGGCGACCGCGAGCCCTTCGCGTGGATCCATCGCGAGAATCGTACTGGTGCCCTGCT
>VFZX01000079.1 GCA_016871015.1 Acidobacteriota bacterium
CCGCGCTCGGGTCCGGCTTCGCGGTGACCGCGGCTTGGCCCAGTGCACTTGACAGCCTGATCGTGGATGACTGCGGTGATCCGCTAACCGCTGGGACCGCTTCTGTCAGTTTTACCAATGGAGATCCGCCGCTGACGCTCAAGGCACTCGGCCAGGGGCGCTGGAGCGGAACTTGGCAGCCGAAGAATGGCGTGGCCAATATCGTCCTCACCTTGAACGCAGAAACGGTGGTGGCACCGCTGATCAAGGGGACCGCGCAGATCGGCGGATCGGCCGCTAACAACACAACTACACCGGTGATTTTTAGCGGAGGAGTGGTGAGTGGGGCCAGCCTGGCGCGTGACACTCCGCAGGCTCCCGGCGGCTACGTCGCGATCCTGGGAAGAGCGCTGACGGCTGCGCCAGCGAATCCGCAGACGCTCCCCTTGCCGCCGGAGTTGTCGGGCACGCAGGTGATCCTTGGGGGGAAGCGGCTCGCGCTGGAGTCGGTGGCCGAGGGCAGGATCACGGCGGTGCTGCCCTACGACCTCACACCGAACTCCACCCTGCAACTCGTGATCCGGCGCGCCAACACGTTGTCCATGCCCGAGTCCGTCGTGGTCGCCGCTGCCCAACCGGCTGTCTTCACGATGGACGGATCGGGTCGGGGAGCCGCCGTGGTCACGGCCAAGCGCGGTGACGCCGAGTTCGAGGTGTCCGCGGAGGAGCCCGCGACCGCGGGCGACGAGTTGACGATTCTGTGCAGCGGTTTGGGCCCAGTGACGCCGGAAGTAGCAGCCGGAGCCGCCGGACCCGAGGATCCGCTGGCGACGGTAATCAACCCTGTGACCGCGATGCTCGCCGGGACCGAGGTGCCCGTGGCGTTCGCGGGACTGGCGCCCGGAAAGGCGGGAGTCTACTGGGTGAAGCTTGTGGTTCCCGAGGGGTTGCCCGCCGGCGACGGGGAACTTGTGTTATCCAGTTCCGGAGCCAGCAGCCCGGCGGTGACGGTCGCGGTAAAGTGAAGCCGCCATCCAGGTGGCCGCGATTCCGAGCAACGTGAAGGCGATCTCGACCAGTGTGTGGCCGTTCCACATCCAGCCGTTGGTGAATGATTTGGCGTAGCTGTTCAGGTTCGCCGCCCAGAGCAGAAGCACGAACAGAGGCCAAACCCGTCCGGTGCGGGCAACGGCGAACGCCACGATCAGCGTGGTCGCGGCGACGCCCACCCACAGGACGGAAGCGTAGTCCACCGGACGGCTGCGAAGGTAGTCGATGGAGAAGGCGCAGTAGGTCATCGTGATCGCAATCTGCCACGCCGCGCCAGGAAGGCTCAGTGCCGCGGCCATCAGACCGGCTCCGAGAATCGTATAGCCGAAGCGCACCGGGATCCGTCCCCCCAGGTACAAGGCGAGTGTGAGCAGCCCGAGCCCAGCAGCGACATGCGTCCAGCGGATGGCGTGCGGCGTAGGAGCGGACCCCCGCAGGTCTTCTTTGAGGCCCATCGCACAGCCGCCAAGCGCGGCACCGAACCAGAATCCGAAGAAGAACTCCATCACCTTCCACCAGCCGATCCAGGGGGTGGGCCAATTGCCGCGGCCCCAGACCTGGATCCAGCCGCCGAGACCAAAGCCGAAACCTCCGCCCACGAGTCCCCAAATCGCGAACCGTGTCACGCGCGCGTCGCGCACCGACGCCAACAGCGCGCAGGCTCCCAGCAACAGACCCATCCAGATCTCAGGCCGGGGCCGGTCCAGGCGGTTCGAGAAATAGATGAGCTTGGGCTCGTTAACCAGCTTCCAGCCGATCCATGTGGCAACAACCATGGCGAGCAGGCCGAAGAGAATCCGGCGGCGCTCCAACTGGTCGCGGACGAGCACGAGTCCAATGGCGGCGCCGCCCAGGAATCCCCAAATCGCGCCTTTGAGTGTGAGTCCGAGCACTCCCCAGGCGCGAGTCGGCGGATCGAAGGCGAGTCCGATCGTCTGTCCATAGGTCATCTGGCCGCCGAACCCGACACCCACCGCACCCCAGGCGGCGATGACCGCCGCATCCTCGGCATCGCGGTCGAGCAGCAGGCACAGGCCTAACGCTACCAGGGCGCCCGGGATCATCGCACCGAGCGGTCCGCCTCCAATGAATCCTCGAAGTCCCCAGCCAAGTGACATCGTGAGCGCGGGGAAGAGGATCCACTGGAGGGTTGAAGGAAATGAGCCTGTCAAGTGAGGCAGTATACCAGCCGGCAGCGCCTATTGCGTACCGGGTGTCTTGGCCAGGAAATCGAGATCGTACACCCGCACCTCACCCGTAATGGTGCTCACGTATTGGAAACGGCGGTTCTCTTCGAGCGACGCGGCGCATCCCACGGCCGAGCACGGTTTTTGCCCGCCGGTGATATCGACGATCACCCCGCGGTCGGGGATCCCCTTGCGCTCCAGGTACGCGTATACTTCGGCCAGACACTTACTGAGCGCGGTGGCGTCTTCGAAATCGATCCCCTCCGAGGCGTCCGGTGCCGATTCGATGACCAGCTTCCGTGTGGGTGCGAGCCGGTGAATGGTCTGTTGGAAATCGGAGAACTGGGAACAACTCCCCTTGGCGCCGCAGGACATGATCACGACGATGCGTTCCAGCGTGTCGGCCGACCACTCCGTCAAGTGGCGGTTCACCGCACGGAGACACTGCTGCCACGGGTCCTTGTCATACCCGGCGATCACGTCCGCGGGCGGCAGGTTCTCGGCGAGGGTCTTGTGCCGGTCCGCGCAGCGGGATGGGCTCAGGAAGAACACGATCGCCGCGCAGGAATTCCGGGGTGAAGGGTTCACATAAAGGGACCCGCGCATCAGCGACTTGGCCCTCCATTGCGCCAGCCACGCGGATACCAGGAGCCAGGCGAGATATCCGAGATGTCCGGTCTTGAATTGCTTCTGGTTGATGATGTCGTGCAGCTCATTCGAGCAATTGTCGATCGCAAACAGGAGGTTGAAGATCACGGCCGCGATGCCCAGCTTGCCCAGCCACGACTTTCCGCCGAGGATCTCGATCCAGTCGCCAGGAAACAGGTAGCTGAAACGGAGGCGGGGCATGGCTAGTTCTCCGGCGCCGCCCAGCGCAAGAACTCCGCGGCGTCGCTCTTCATCTTCTTGAGCGACGGCACGTGGATGTAGTACATGTGGCCGGACTCATACTGGTAGATTCGGATGTTCCCGCGTAGTTTGGGATGAAGTCCCATGTGGCCGAGCGTGTAGCCAGCGGCAAAGTACGGAGTGGCGAAGTCGAAGAGCCCCTGGCCGACATAGACCTTCATGTGCGGGTTTTTCGCCAGGCCCTGGCGGAGCGCGTCACTGACATCGGTGACGGTGCCGGACGGCCCCCAGTCCCACGGCCCGATTCCACCACCAAGGATGTGATAAGGCGCGTCGGACTTGTAGCCGAGCTCGGCCCGGACGTAGTGGTTGAAAGCGGCCGTGTAGGGCGGACGGATGGCGGTCATTGATGGGTCGAACTCCGCGCGTGCTGAGTTGTCGCGGGTGCCGGGGCCAGTCAGCCGCGAGTCCAGGCGCCCCACCAGGAGATTCTGTCCCCGCAGCAGCTCACGCTGGAACTCGTTGAGCTCGATACGCAACTCGGCGCGTTCGAGGAACTTCGGATCAAGGCCGGTGTAGCGGGAGAGCTTCGCCGCGATCGCCGATCGCTCCGTTGGAGCAAGTTGATCCCCCTTTGCAAGCGCCTCCTGATAGGGTCCGATCGCAAACGCCTCGACCTCGTTCAGGAGCTGGCGAAGATCCCCCGTAGCCTTCCGGTGGTACCAGGCAGTGGCGGCATAGACAGGCAGGTGCATCACATAGTTCAGATCATTGGACCGGCCGCCACGCACAGTGGCGAAATTGAGAATTGCCGAGATGAGGAAGATGCCGTTGAACGCGACGCCCTTTTCGACCATGTGACCTGCGAGTCCGGCGGCGCGCGTGGTTCCGTAGCTTTCCCCGGCCAGGAACAATGGTGACATCCAGCGCTCATACCGGGTGAGGTACATGCGGATGAACTCGCCCACGGATTCGATGTCGCCCTGGACGCCGAAGAATTTCTTCGCCAGATCCGGCTTCACGGCGCGGGAGTAGCCGGTGCCGACCGGATCGACGAACACCATGTCGGTCTCGTCGAGCCAGGTGGCCGGATTCACTTCCATCCGGTAAGGAGGCGGAGGCATGGATCCGTCGTCAAGCATGCGGATCCGCTTGGGGCCGAACGCGCCCAGGTGGAGCCAGACCGACGAGGACCCAGGTCCTCCGTTGAAGCAGAACATGAGCTTGCGCCTTGACCGGTCGGCGACCCCGTCCAGCGTGTAGGCGATGAAGAACATGTTGGCTTCGGTCTCGCCTTGCGCGTTGCGAACCGGCATCATTCCGGTGGTGCTCGTGTAGTTCAGGGTGCGTCCGGAGAGTTCGATATGTTGAGGCCGCGACACGGGAGCTTCATCGGCCGCCATCGCCGCCGCAGCGAGCAGAATCAATAGAAGCATGGAGAGATGGTAACGCAAGCGGTCAAGCGCCTGAGCCTCGTTTGGCGCGCGTGCGTGCGGGGAATGGGAACGGGTCAGCGTTCAACTCCTGGATGAAGGTGTCCAAATCGATCGCTTCGACGCCTGGCGCCAGAGCCCGTGTCGGATGCGCCGTGGCCACCGGCCGGTGGACGACGCTCATCCGGACATCGGTCTTCAGTCTCATGGCATCCGCACCGCGCAGCGACAACATGGGTCTGGCCATGGATGGGTGCACGGTCTTCGCCGCTTTGCACTCGACCATCCAGAGCGCTCCGTCGCCGCGCGGAAACAGGAAGTCGACCTCGAGCCCTTGCTGGTCGCGGAAGTAGTAAAGCTCCTTGCGTCTGCCTTGATTGACTTGGCTCTTCAGAATCTCGGAGGCGATGTAGCCCTCCCAAATCGCTCCAAGAAACGGGGAACGGTCCAATTGAGCTGCTGTCGAGATGCCGAGCAGGTGGCAGGCCATCCCCGAGTCGCCAATGTAGACTCTTGGAGACTTGATCAGGCGCTTGCCAAAGTTCTCGAAATAGGGAAGAGAGAGGATGATCTGCCCCGTCACTTCGAGGACATGCAGCCAGTCGCTGATAGTCGGGACCGACAATCCCAGCGCCGCGGAGAGCTCCGTACGGTTCAGGACGGCGCCATGGCGGGCCGCCAGTAGCGACAGAAACCGGCGGTAGGCGCCCAGATCCCGGACGTTGACGATCGAACGGACATCGCGTTCGAGGTAGGTTTGAATATAGGAGCTGAACCAGAGCCGGCGGCCTGCCGGATTCGCAACTACTTCGGGATAGCCTCCCGACAGCAGATTCACCCGCGAGGTCTCAGCGGCGCTGAGGGGAAGGAGCGGGAGGACTGCGGCGCGTCCAGCCATCGACTCGCTGACCCCAACCATCAATTGGGACTCCTGGGAGCCCGTGAACAGCCATTGGCCCATCACGCGCGGATTCTGATCGATGCGGGAGCGGATGTAGTCGAACAGCTCCGGGACGTTTTGGATCTCGTCGAAAAGGGCGGGAAGCCGGATATCGTCGAGCAGGCCACGGGGATCCGATTTTGCGCGCAGCCGGATGTCGGGATCCTCCAACAGGACATACGCGGCTTTGGGAAACAGATGGCGCAGAAGCGCGGTCTTGCCCGCGCGGCGGGGCCCGGTGAGGACGACCGCGGGGAACATGGAGCACGACATGTCGACCAGGGGTGCAATGACTCGGCGAACGAATCGCATATGAGAATTTTAAACCAGAAGTTTAGAATTCTCAAGTCTACGAAGTCTCTAGTTCAGAAAAAAATAGTTTTGAGACATTTAAAGTTAAACTTTAAATTTCTCAAAACTTTGGTTCGATGAGACGGCGAGCAAACTTCGCATGGAGAGCCGATAAACATTGGGTTCGGACATCGTTGAACCGCTCGGCCACCTCCATCCCCTCACCGCCGTACATCACGGCGCCTCTATTGCGCTTGTCGGAGGCGGCAGGAACGCGGTCGGGAACGCGGTCGGGAACGCGGCCAGAGCGGAATGTTGAAATTGCCGGAAGGGAGGGCCGGAGCATTGTGCCGGGATAGCAACCAGGCTACCGACGCGCCGCGGTCGACCCGGCGGTGATGAACTCGACGGGCGCCAGGATATGGTTCTGGGCGATGCGACGTCCGTCGATCAAACAAAGCAGGCTCTCCGCAGCGGCCCTTCCAAGCCCGGCCATATCCGCGCGGACACGGGTCAGCGGTGGATTGGTCCGTTGCCCCAGATCGTCGAAGCCAACAACGCTGATCCCCTCGGGGACCTCGATGCCGCCGATCCGCAGCCGCTCGATGACACCCACCGCCACCAGGTCGTTGGTCACGAGGATACAATCCGGCGGCTTTCGGCGGGCGAGAATCCGGTCCATCGCTTCGTATCCGGCGAGAATCGCGGGCGGCAAGTCGAAGACCTCAATGAACTCGACGAAGCCCGGATCATGTGCCAGCCCGAATTCGTTCAGGGAATCGCAGAAAGCCCGGTACTTGAGCGAATCGGCGAATCCGATGAAGCCAATCCGCCGGTGCCCAAGCTCGTGCAGCCGGCGCATGGCCAATCGTGTGCCCGCTCCATAATCCGCGCGGACCGAGACCACGCGATCCTGTTCCGCTGGCGCGTCGCGGTCCACGAGCACAAACGGCAGCCCGGCCCCACGCACCGCTTCGATCGTCTGACGCCGCACCGTTCCGGACAGGATGCAGCCCGCGATCCCATTGGTTCCCCCGCGGAGCAGTGGCTCCAGCCGCACACTCGCCGGATCCTCGCCGATGGTATGAAAAATCACCCGTCCGCCGGACTCGTGCAGGCAGTCCTCAACGCCAGACAGGATCCGGCTGTTGCGGATCTGGAAAAACTCAAGCAAGTGCCGGCTCACCAGAAATGCGATGGTCCGCGCTCCCGTGAGCGGCGGCGCAACGGCCGTGGGTGCGACGAAGGCGCCCTGGCGTTCCCGGCGAACCAGCACGCCCTGGCTGATGAGTTGCGCGATGGACTCGCGGACCGATGTCCGCGAGATCCGGTAGGTCTCAGCCAACTCGCGCTCGGACGGAATCCGGGTCGACGGCGCATACCGGCCCGACCGGATATCGCTCAACAGGATCGCGCCCAACTGCTCGCCGACCGGCGTCAGGCTGCCCGGCTGGATCGCCCCCGGCCTATCCTGGCGTCTCATAGCGGAGGTCCCAGTCTCCGACCTTGCGGAGTGTCGCGCCGGGGCGGGACAGCGCCGGCGACCCGGACTTCACCCAGGCACGGATCTCCTCACGGTGTCCCAGGCGGCGCAACGCGCTCCACGAATGGCTGAAATCGGACCGCTGGTAGCAGTCCCAGAAAAACAGGTTCTCCACGCCCGCCTGGTAGAGCAGGTCCGCGCGCCGGCGGTATTCTTCCGGCGGGATCTGGCGTGGCATGAGGTTGGGCGCGAACTTGCACGGAGTCCCCTGCACGAGCTTCAGGAAGTACTCCGCATCGCGCGGTTGAGTGAACGTATCAAGCGCGCTGTTCAATGTCGGGCCGGAGCTGTACGGGATGATCGTGTCCACGAGCCCCTCGCGGACCCACGTGGCAAGATCGAGCGCGTAGTAGAGGTTCTGCGACTCGGTCCCCATGACGACGGCGGTGACGGCAAGCGGTTTTGGGCGCTGGCGGGCAAGGGTGCGAACCTCGCGCAGAAACGCCGTCATCACCGATGCGCGATGGCGCAGCCATTCGGGATCGTCCTCGGCAAGCTCGTGCGCGTTCTTGCCGGTGGCGCGAGCGAAACTGCCGGTCAAGGGCTGCTCGTATTCGAGCAGCGGAGGACGGCGGTTGAACAACAGGCACAGGCCGTCGACCGGGTACTCAGCGATCTCGCGGAGCAGCGAAAGCACATACTTGCGGACGCCCTCGTAGGCGTAGGACAGCCGTGGCGTCTCGCGACCGTCCCGTCCACGGCCGCGCCATTCCGGATGTTGATCGTACAGGCCGCCGCGGTTCCATTCGTCTTCGGGCGGAGGGAAGTGAAATCCGGCCACGCGGTACGCGGCGTGGAACTCCAGCCTGGCGTGGTGGGCCGCATCCGCCGCGACTCGGAACGGATCTGATCCGCGGTTCTCAAATTCGCGGTACGACTCGGCGTTGAGCCGGTCGCGCACGCGGAACGGATCCGAGATCCAGCGGTCGGAAGTACGCAGCCCGATCCGCGTCGGATAGTACATCCGGTCGCCCATGCCCGCTTCCCAATAGATGCGCGAGAAATCGGTATCGCGATAGGGCTCGATCTCCCGCCGGATATCGGCTTCCGTGCTGGTCCGGAGCCAGCCGGTGGATCCGAACGCGTCATTGTGAGCGAACAGGCGGCGGTGGTCCGGGCCCGCGCGGCTGCGCTGCAGCTCGCGCACTTCCTCCGCCGTGAGGGGGACGAGCTTCACGTAGGCCAGCCACACCGGATGCGAAATCAGTCCTGAGCCACCCGGATGATCCGCCGTGGTTTCAACCGTGGGCTGTCGCAGGACGATGTGTTCCCCGGTGAGATCGGCGCACTTCCAGAACAGATCGTCGACGCGGGTGCGCGAATTGAAGCTTGTCCCGAGAAACTCGATATCGCGGCGCTCGATCTTCATCCCGGTCATGTCGTGATGCGTCATCAGGCAGAAGGCCGGATCCGACGGCAGCCGGACTTCGATGCGCGTCTCTCCATAGGCCGATCGCAGGCCGAAGTGAATCGCATGCCAGCCACGGACATCCAGCGGAATCGTTATTTCGGGCGCGGCGGTGTTCTGTCCGGCGATCAGCATCACGCCATTGGCAGCGCTTGACTCATACGGCAGCAACCGCCAGCAATTCCGCTTCGATTCCCGCGACAGCGCACTCGCGGGCCGGCACTGGCTGAAGTCGGAAAGATAGATGGCGGGCTGTTGCGAGCGAGCCGCCGCGGGCAACAGAGCGGCCGACCGGAGGATGGCACGGCGCGAGATCATCGCTTGACACCGGAATCGTGGTGCGATATGGTCAGACCACGGAAGTCCAACCGAAATCCTATCACGGAGCCATTGAATCATGCTGACCCCACTTCAGTTGAAGAGCGCCCTGCGCGGGACCATCGTCGCCATGACCACGCCCTTCAACCGCGATCTCTCACTCGACCTGAAGGGATTGCGCGACTACACCGAGTACTTGATCGAGAACGGAATCCGCCTGCTGATTCCGGCGGGCAGTTCCGGCGAGTTCTTTTCCCTCACGGAAGAAGAGCGCCGCCAGGTGATCGAAACCGTGATCGAGACCTCCAATGGCCGCGCGCTCGTGATCGCAGGAGCACCGCACTCGGGAACTGCGCTGTGCTCGAAGCTGGTGGGCGACTGCCGCCGGATGGGCGCCGACGGCGTGATGGTGACTCCGCCCTACTACGAGTTCGACGGATTCCAGGGCATCCACGACCATTTCCAGCAGGTGTCGGATGAGAACGAAATCGGGATCTTCGTCTACATCAGCGGCGCGGTGGTGGCAAAGATGGCTCCGGTGATCAACAACCTGAGCCTGCTCGAAAAGCTGTTTGAGATCCCGAACGTGGTGGCGCTCAAGGACTCGACGAACAACCACATCTTCTACCGTGACGCCTGTCTCCGCCTGCGGGACCGCGGCGCCGTGATCGGAAGCGGCGGACTCAACTACTACATCTGGGGATCGCTGTGGGGCAGCCCCGGGACCATCGCTGGCATCGGCAACTTCTATCCCGCGATCGAGATCGAGTTCCTGGACCTGATGAACCGCGGACGCATCACGGAAGCCACTGCGCTTGTACGCCGGTACGAACTGCCCTACCTCGAAATCACCAAGCAGCTCGGCTATCACGCTTCGGTGAAGGCGATCATGGACTGGATGGGACTCCCGGGCGGTCCGATGCGTCCACCGCGCGTGACGCTTTCCGAAGAGGCCCGGAAGAAGCTGCTTGCCGTCATGGAGCAGTCGGGACTGATGGAGATGATCCTCCACTCCAAAGCAGCCGTGTAGACTGCTGAGGCGTGCGATGTCGGCTCTCGACTACATCGTGGTAGCTGCCTATTTTCTCAGCCTCGCCGTGATCGGCGTGGTGGCGGGACGCAGGCAGCACGACACCCACGAGTTCTTCCTTGGCTCGCGCGCGATCCATTGGGCCGCGGCCACGGCGTCGATCATTGCCACCGCCATCAGCACGAAGAGCATGATCGGACTGCCGGGGCTGTCCCACAAAGGTGGACTGGTGTACTTGCAGATGTACCTGGTGGTCCCGCTGGCCGCGTGGCTGTGCTCGCGCCTGTTTCTGCCCGTGTACGCGCGGTTGGGAGTCACGTCGGCGTACGAGTACCTGGGACACCGGTTCGGTCCGCGGACGCGATCGTTTGGAAGCCTCTTATTCCAGATCGAGACGGCGGTGGTACTCGGGACGGTGATCGCTGCCCCGGCGCTGGTGTTGTCGGGCATGACAGGACTCGGGTACGCGGCCTCGGTTGCCAGCGTGCTCGTGGTGACCGCCGGATACACGGCGCTCGGTGGGGTCCGCGCGGTGATCTGGGCGGACGTACTGCAAGTAGCGGTTTTCGTAATCGTGCCCGCGGCGGTGCTGGTGAGCCTTCTGACGCAACCGGGATCCTCCGCCGCGGAAATGATCCGCGCCGCGGATGCGGCCGGACGCTGGAGACTGCTGGACTTCTCGTTCAGCCTGCAATCGGAACTCACCGTGTGGGCAGCCCTCACCAGCATGTTGATCTGGCACATGTCGAACTACGGCGTGAACCAGGTGCTCATCCAGCGCTACATGACCGCGGAGTCAGAAGCGAAAAGCAGGCGCGCGATGGTGTACGGCAGCCTGGGCAGCGTCGCCCTGTGGGCGCTGTTCCTGGTAATCGGCGTGCTGCTATTCGGCGCAAAGTATGCCGTACCCGCCAACACGCCTCCCGACGGGATCTTCACCGCGTTCGTGATGGGGACCCTGCCAGCCGGAGTGCGCGGGGCGTTCGTCGCCGCGGCGCTCGCCGCCGGAATGTCCACACTCAGCGCCATGCTCAGCTCGATGGGAACCGTCAGCCTTCTGGACGTCTGGAAGTTGCACGGTTCCGGCGTCGTGGACGAGCGCACCTGGCTGTGGCGAGCGCGGCTGCTGACGCTGTTCTGGGCGCTGTTCAGCTTCGGCGCGGCGATGGTGGTGCTCCAGTTCGGCACGGTGATCACCGCCGGCATCAAGCTCGGCAGCATCCTCAGCGGAGGGCTTTTCGGAATGTTTCTGTTGGGGATGTTCTTCCCCAGCGCCACGAGCGCGGGCGCGATCGGAGGAGCACTGGCGGGCATCTGTGCGGTGGCCGCCGTGATGGCGTCCACCACCATTTCCTGGTCGTGGTACTGTCTGATCGGAACCGCGATCACGGTCTTCTCCGGATATTGCATCAGTGGTGCGGGCAGGGGGTATTATGCGAAAACAGCTCTGGCAAATAACGGCACTGTGCGTCCTCTGTGAATCGTTCCTCACCGCACAAGGCAATTTCGGCGCGATCACCGGTGTGGTCACCGACAGCAGCGGCGCCTCGATTCCCGCAGCTCGGGTTGAAGCGGTGAACCTGAACACCGGCCTTGCGCAGTCGACCAACACGACTTCGGCGGGCAACTACCTGATCCCGAACCTGCCAAACGGAGAATACCGGCTGCGCGTCACGTCTCCGGCGTTTAAAACATTCGAGCGGCAGCCTGTTTTGGTATCCACCGCCACCACCACCACCGTCGGCGTGCAGCTCGAAGTGGGATCCGCGACCGAAACCATCACGGTGCGCGAGCGGACCACGAACCTCGAGACGGCCACCTCCAGCGTCGGAACGGTACTCGGCGAGCAGGCTTATAAGCAGCTCCCGCTCGACATCACCGGCATGGACCAGGGCAGTTCGGGGATCCGCCAGCCGCAGCAGTTCATTTTCATGACACCCGGAGTCACGGGCACGTCTTTCGCGCACCGCATGAGCGGTGGACAATCGAATACGCAGTCGATCCAGATTGACGGTCACAATTGGCTGCTGCTCAACAATCCCGGCCGGCTCGTCAGCAATCCGCCGCCGTTCGACGCCATCGAAGAGTTCAAGGTGAACACCGCGCAGTACTCGGCGGAGAATCCGGTCGGTACCGGCGGCACGCAGTTCACGTTCAAGTCCGGCGGCGACCAGTTTCACGGCGCGCTGTTTCACCTGATGCGCAACGATTTCCTCAACGCCCGCGGCTTCTACGCTCGGAACACCTCGCCGCTCAAACTGAACGAGAGCTCCGCTTCCTTGGGCGGTCCGGTGATCCTGCCACGCTACAACGGAAAGGCGCGGACCCACTTCCATGGCACGTTCACCCGGTTCAGCCGCCGCGGACTCGACAACTCAGCGAGCCTCATCACAGTTCCCACCGAGGCGTTCAAGCGCGGCGATTTCTCCGCCTGGACTGATGCCCGTGGCGCGCAGATTCCCCTCTTCGACCCGGCCAGCACGCGATCCAACGGGCGCGGCGGATTCACACGCGATGCCTTCGCGGGCAACATCATTCCCGCGAACCGCATTGGCCGCGTGGGACGCAACGCAAGCGCACTGATGCCCAACCCCACGCTGCCCGGGGTCCTCAACAACTACGTGGTGGTCGCGTCAAACACTGAAAACTGGGAGATGTACTCGCTGAAGCTCGATCACGCCTGGACGCCCGGCCAGATCACCCGCGTCAGCTTCTGGCAGACAGACCGGCGGCGCCAGGTCATCAGCGGATACCCCGGAGTCCTGGGACCTGGCGACGCAACGATCTTCGACACGCGGAACATCATGGTGTCGCACACGAGCATCGTGTCCCCGCGCATCGTGAATGAGGCGCGCTGGAGCCTGGCGCCGTGGATTCCGAATCAAACCAACGTCGGCCTATACGCGGAATCAGGCACCGAAGTGCTCGGGATTCCGAATCATCCCTCGGCCCCTGGCATCACGCCGCGCCTCAACATCGGGAATCTGTCGCCCGTGCTCGGCAATGGCGACCGGCAGCCGTTCGACTCCACCCGACGGAACTTTGCGTTCGGAGATTCGCTGAGCTACGTCACCGGACGGCACCAGTGGAAGTTCGGTGCGTCGGCTGTCGTGAGCCGGGACGACACCTCGACGTTTCTAAATCGCATGGGGACGTTTTCGTTCAACAACCGGAGCACCTCGCAGCCGGATTCCGCCAGCGTGGGAGCCTGGGGACACGGATTCGCGAGCTTCCTGATCGGCGATGTCGCCACCGCCACGCGCCTCATCGCGGACCGTCCCAACCGGGAGAGGATGCGCCGCTTCGAAGCGTTCGTGCAGGATGATTTCAAGGCGACGCGGCGCCTCACCCTGAATCTCGGCTTGAACTACCACATCCCGTTTCCGTTCTTCGATGGCGAGGATCAACTCTCGGCGATGGATCCTACCGTACCCAACCCTGGCGCAGGCGGGCGGCTGGGCGCGATCGTATTCGCAGGCACCGGAGCCGGCCGCACCGGCCGCCGTTCGCTCGCTGATCCTTACTATGCGGGCTTCGCGCCGCGTTTCGGCTTCGCCTACGCGCTCAACCAGAAGACGGTGCTGCGCGGAGGCGATGGCTTCTACTACGGCCTTGCTCCGGTTCACACGCTAATCAACGGATCACCCCGCGAAGGATTCACGTTCGTGCAGAACGAGATGACGCTTGACCTGGGCATCACCGCGCCATTCAACATCAACAACGGATTTCCGGCCGTCAACGTCCGGCTGCCCAGCCTCGATCCGGCACTCAAAAACCGCAGCTCGGCGAGCTATGTCACGCCGAACTCGAACCTCCCGCCGTTGTCGCTCAACTGGTCGTTCGGCGTTCAGCGCGACCTCCCGCGCAGCATGTTCCTCGACCTGTCCTACGTTGCCAACAAGGGGACACGGCTGCCGTCGGAGCTCGAGAACACGAACCAATTGGATCCGTCGCTGCTCCGGCTGGGCGCGCTTCTCAACCAGAACATCACGGCGGCCGCCGCGCAACAGGCGGGAATCGGATTGCCGTATCCCGGATTCACTGGCACCGTTTCGCAGGCGCTACGTCCGTTCCCCCAGTACACGGCGCTGGCCAATGTCCATCAAGGGAACGGATTCTCAACTTACCATTCGCTGCAAATGAAGTTCGAAAAGCGCTTCTCGTCGGGGCTGATGTTCCTGAATGCCTACACGCTGTCGAAGCTCATCGACACCGGAGGCTCGGGACGCGGAGCGGAGGATCCGGTGGCCATGGACACGTTCAACCGGAACCTCGAAAAGGCCCTCGCCTCCGACGACCAGACGCACACTCTGGTCACCAGCTTCATCTACGAGCTGCCATTCGGAACCGGCAAGCCCTATCTGTCCTCCGGGTTGATCGCCAACCTGCTGGGCAACTGGCGCGTGTCCGGATCGCTGCGCTACTTCTCCGGACGGCCGTTGGGGATCGCATCGAGCCAGGCGCTGCCGTTGTTCGGCGGTGGCAACCGCCCCAACCGCGTCGAGGGAGCCGCGATGCAGCCGTCACTCCGGAACTTTGATCCGGCGCGGGTCCGCTGGCTCAACCGCGACGCGTTTGCCGAGCCCGCGCCGTTCACCTTCGGGTCGCTCGGCCGTACCCTGCCCAATGTGCGCGGACCAGCGTTTCTCAACGAAAATCTCGGACTCGCCAAAGAATTCAAGTTCAAGGAGCGCCACGTGTTCGAAATGCGCGCCACCGCGTTGAACGCATTCAACCGGACGGTCTTCGGCAACCCCACCACCGCGATCGCCAACCCCAACTTCGGCCTGATCAGCTCGCAGGCGAACCTGGCACGGCAATTGGAGATCCAGCTCCGGTATGCCTTCTGAACGGCCGTTTGAGGCCATCGTCTGCCCGTGGACTCCGGGAAATCCCCGTCATGATCACGCCCAGATTTTCCCGTTGCGCGGAGGCCGCTTGTTGCTGGTCTGGTGCGAGTACTACGTCCGCCGGCCTTCGGCCATCGCGCGGGACCCCTACTCGCAGGGCGGCGCGGCTGACGACGCGCCCTGCCAGATCTCGGCGCGCGTTTCCGCCGATCAGGGCCGGACCTGGAGCGGGAAAATCACCCTGCAGGAGAATTTCGGCACGGACAACGTGAAGCATCCGAACCTTCTGCGCCTGGCATCCGGCCGCATCCTGTTTTCGTTCACCGTCCGCGACATCGCGCGAAAAGACCTGACAGTGTTCCTCAAGCACTCCGATGATGACGGTGAGACCTGGTCGAAGCCCGCCGCCCTCTCGCCGCCGGGCGGCGTCTACTTCACCAACGCCGACCACATCATCCAGCACTCCTCCGGACGCATCATCCTTCCCGCGCACTGGGGCGAATTCTACGGCAAGGGCGACCACTACGTCTCGCTCTGCTTCTACTCAGACGACCAGGGCGCCACCTGGAAGAACAGCACGCGCAGGATGGATCTGCCCAAACGCGGAGCCGAAGAACCAGCCGTGATCGAGCTCAAGGATGGCTCACTGCTCGCACTGCTGCGGACCAGCCTGGGCAAGATCTACCGCGCCACATCGAAGGACCGCGGCGAGACTTGGTCCGATCCCGAACCGGCCGCGTTGCCTTCTCCGTCGTCGGCTCCCTGCATCCGCCGCCTGCCCGCATCCGGCGATCTGCTTTTCCTCTGGAACAATGCTTCCCCCGAACCTGGACAGACGCACTTCCCGCGCGATCCCCTCACGTCGGCGGTGTCACGCGACGAAGGCCGCACCTGGACGAACTTCCGCAATATCGAGTCCCGGCGGGGATACAACAGCGCTTATCCGTCGCTGACGTTCTTGGGCGATGAAGCGCTGATCACCTACTATCACTCGTCGCGCTCGCAGTCCCGTGACTGCGACTTGCGGCTCAAGATCCTGCCCAATCGCTGGTTCACGGAGAGGGCCTGATGGAACCGGTCAACGTCGTCGTCACGCTTCGCAAGGACACCACCGGCGCCGGTCTCAACTGGGCGTTCCGCGAGGAGCATCTCGAACGGATCCGCGCGGTGTCCCCGCGGCTCGATGTCCGTTGGACCCCGTGTCTCTCGGTAGCCGAGATGGCTCCGGTGCTGGGCGGCGCTGAAGTGCTGCACACGATGTATGGTGCGTTTCCGCTCGAAGCCGCGCCTCGGCTCAAATGGGTGCATGTCAACACCGCCAGCCTCGACCGCCTGGCAGGACAGCCGATCCTCCAGTCCGGAGTCATCATCACGAACAACAGCGGCGTCTACGACGTCAACGTGGCGGAGCATTGCCTCGCCCTAATGCTTGCCTGGGTCCGGCGGCTTCCGCAATTCTTCCGCTGGCAACAGGAGCGCTACTGGCCGGACCGTGATGAGCTGCGCGGCATGAATACCGGCGCCACCAAGACCGCGGAGCAGTGCCTGCCGGAGACCTCGGCGCTCCGCATGACGGAGATCCACGGCGCGACGGTCGGGATCGTCGGCTACGGGAGTATCGGACGCCAGCTCGCGAGCCTGCTCACCCCGTTCCGTGCACGGATCCTGGCAATGAAGCGGAATCCGGACCGCAAGCACGACGCCGGTTTCACATCGAGCCCGGCCGGAGATCCCCGGGGCGAGCTGCCCGCCGCATGGTTTCATCCAAGCCAGATGCGTGAGATGTTCGCGCAGTGCGACTTCGTGGTCCTGTGCCAGCCTTCGACTCCCGAGACGCTCGGCTCAATCGGCGAGCCGGAGCTGCGCAGCCTGCCGCCCCACGCCTTCCTGGTGAACGTTGGACGTGGTGCCACCGTGGATGACGCGGCATTGCGGCGCGCACTGTCCGAAGGATGGATCGCCGGCGCCGGACTCGACGTGTTCGCCACCGAGCCTCTGCCTCCGGATAGCCCCTGGTTTGACACTCCCAACGTCATCGCCACGCCGCATCTGGCGGGTGCCAGTGGAAGATCGCAGGACCGCGCCGCCGTGCTGTTCTGCCAGAATCTCCAGCGCTACCTGAACGGCGAACCACTGCTCAACGTGATCGACAAGAACTTGAGGTATTGACCATGAACCGCCGCCATCTCCTGTCGCTTGGCCTGGCCGCCGCGGCCGGAGCCCAGAAGAACGAAGTGTTCGAGCTCGCCGTGTGTCCCTGGACCCCCGAGCATCCCCGCCACGATCACGCGCAGATCTTCCCGCTGTCCGGAGACCGGCTCATGTTGATCTGGTGCGAGTACTACCTTCGCGAGCCATCGCGTGTGTTCCGCAATCCGTACTCCGAGGGTGGAAGCGGAGACCAGGCCGCGTGCCAGATATCCGGCAAGATCTCCCGCGACCGGGGCCGGACATGGAGCGGAACGTTCACCGTCCAGGAGAACATCGGCGCCGACAACGTGAAACATTGCAATCTGCTCCGGCTGGCTTCCGGCGAGATCCTGCTGTTCTTCACCGTGCGCGACTTCAAGAAGCACGAGTCGCAGATCTGGTTCAAGCGGTCAAAGGATGAATGCGAGACGTGGACCAAGCCCGAGCCGCTTACCTCCGAGCCCGGATTCTGGCTGACCAACGCCGACCGAGCGCTGCTGCACAGGTCCGGCCGGATCCTGCTGCCCGGCTACTGGAGTCCGAAGATCTGGGCCGAAGGCGAGCACTTCATCGCGTTCACGTTCTACTCCGACGATCAGGGCCGGACCTGGAAACGCAGTTCCAAACCGATGGATCTGCCTAAGCGGGGGGCCGAAGAACCCGCCGTCGTCGAGCTCAAGGACGGCAGCCTGCTCGCCGTGCTGCGATCGAGCCTCGGCAAGATCTACGCGGCGAAGTCGCGTGACCGCGGCGAGACCTGGTCCCCGCCCGAAGCGACCCCACTCGTCGCGCCGGCGTCGCAGCCCGCGCTCAAAAGGATTCCCGGCACGGACCAACTGGTGGTGCTGTACAACAACACCTACAAGCCGGACGAGAGCCACGGCGGCGTCCGGAATCCATTGACCAGCGCAATCTCAAACGACGAAGGCAAGACGTGGCGGAACATCAAGAACATCGAGGACCGCGCCGGGTACGACAGCGCCTATCCCGCAATGGCGTTCTCGGGCGGTGAAGCGCTGATCACCTACTACCAGCGGTCGCGCGCCATGTCCCGTGACACGTGGCTGATGCTCAAGATCTACCCGGTGGACTGGTTCTCGCGCGCATGAAGATCACCGGAATCCGGGCGGCGGCGGTTGACGGCCACGGCGAGTGGATCCTGATCCAGGTACTCACCAGCACCGCGCACACCGGGCTGGGCGAGGCGTTTCCGGTGAATCCGGGATGCGGAGCCGCGGCGTGCGAACTGGTACGGTGGGCGGAGCCGTTCCTGCTCGGCGAGGATCCGTGCAACGTCAGCCGGATCATGGAGCGCCTCTACCGCCACTACACCAATCGCGGAGCAGCGCATTCAATGAGCCTGTTCCGGGCCGTACTCGCCGGAGTGGAAATCGCGCTGTGGGATCTGGCGGGAAAGGCGCTCGGCGCGCCGCTGTACAAGCTCTTCGGAGGCAAGTTCCGCGACCGCGTGCGGCTGTACGCCGATTGCCACGCGGGCGTCACGAATACGCGTGTGGACATTCACCGGTCCGCGGAAGAACAGGGCGCCTATGAACCCGGGGCGTACGCGAACCGGGCGCGGCAGTTGATGGCGGAAGGCTTCACGGCGTTGAAGTTCGACCTGCAGCGGTTGCCGTCCTCCATGCTGGATCCGTTCAACCGCACGTTGAGTAACGCGGAGATCCGGACTGCCGCCGCGCAACTCACTGCGGTACGGGAGGCAGCCGGACCCGATGTCGAGATCGCGCTGGACATCATGTCTGCCATGGATGTTCCCTCCGCAATCCGGCTGGGACGCGCGTTGACCCACCTGAATCTGCTGTGGATGGAAGAGCCCGTTCCGCCGGAGAATCTCGATGCGCTGGCGCAGGTGGCCGCGCAGGCTGGAGTTCCCATCTGCACCGGTGAGAACCTGTATACGCTCCACCAGTTCGAGCAATTGCTGCTGCGCCGCGCGGCCCACATCATCGAGCCGGACTTCCAGAAGACCGGCCTGCTCGAGGGAAAGCGGATCGCGGATCTGGCGCACACCCATTACGTGCCGGTCGCTCCCCATTGCGTGAGCACTCCGGTGGGCACCATGGCTTCCGTCCACCTGGCGGCAGCCATTCCGAACTTCCTGCTGCTCGAGTTCCACGAGTTCGACATCCCCTGGTGGGCCGATCTCGCCGAGGGTGGCCGGTCGATCATCCGGAATGGCGGGATCGATGTGCCGGAAGCGCCGGGACTTGGTGTGGAGCTCAACCTTGCCGAAGTCCGGCGCCACACGCTGCACGGTGGACTCGAGGGCTGAACGATTACTGGCGGCGCAGGATCGCGGCGAACGCATCGGCCAGAGCCTTCGGCTCGCGCGGCTCGCTGACCACGGGCATTCCCTTGCTCAGCCCCCAGCGATGGATCCAGGAGAGCCCGGTCCGTCCGACGTAGTCATCCGGAATCGCATACGCAGGATCGCGCAACTGCTTGCCAGGAGGGCCAGATGTCTTCGGCTTCTTCGGCGTGAAGCCAGCCACCTACCGCGCTTCGCTCCAACTTGCCGGGCGCAAGCGCCCCGTGCGGCACCTCGTCGTCATCGGGGTCCCGGATGCTACCGAACGCGGATTCGAGTCGGACCCACAACGGTCAACCGGTCTCGAAGATCCAACTCCAGAAGGCCACGCAGCCGTTCTCGGATGAACGCCAGAACAACCCTTCGCCCGGATCTGGCTGGGCGAAACAAAACCACGCCAGCGTGGTTGTCAATTGGATACTGCTTGAGATTGGCGACGCCCTTGTCCAGCGTAAAGAGAATCCGCTTCTCAGCAGCCACAACCTTCATCAGCACAGGATCCTTCGCACCGGAGAGTTGCTCATCGAAGACGGTCTCCGCATCATGGCCCAACTCGCGAAGGTCGGCCACGAGTTCACCGGGCAGATTCTCGTCAATCTTGAACTTCACGATGCCCTGAGAGGCAGCAAGCGTTCTTCATGCGCCAACTCTGCTGCGTAGCCCAAGGCTGCCTGAATATGTTCCGGCTTCAGCGACGGGTAGCTCGTCAGGATCGCCTCCGCACTGGAGCCCTCCCCGAGGCTGTCGAGAATTACCGTGACCGGGACGCGCGTTCCTTTCGCGCATAGCTCGCCCCCGCAGACTTGCGGGTCGCTGCTCAGGAATTCATGCCAATCCGCCATGCAGCCATTGTACGGAGATCCGCGATGAATGAGCGAACCAGTTCAGATAGCCAAGCTGGGCGGGCGCACTGCGACGATGCTAGCGATCTGGCAACCGCCTTGGCTGCGTAGTCGGATTACTCCCAGTCGAGACGGGCAAAATCATTCGAGGCCGAAATACCTCCCAATTTGCACCAGAACCCATCCGGCCATGCGAGCGCAAGGCATCCCAGGGCCGCCGCCAGGATCAGTCCCCGCTGCATGCTATTCAATCGGCCGTTCGCGCAGCGGCCGCATCCAGATATTCCGGAAGCGCAGCTCGGTTTGCGGCGCGCCGGGGAATCCGCTGTGGTCCTGCAGCAGCAGCGGACCGTCGCTGCACACATTCTCCGACACGGCTCCGCCAGTACTCTTCGAAATCCGCACGTGATCCTGCACCAGCACTCCGTTGAACAGCAGCGTGATGCTACCCGGATTCACCACCCTTCCGGTACCATCGCAGACGGGCGGATGGAACACAATGTCGTAGGTCTGCCACTTTCCGGGCCCAAGGCTCGGATTCACCAGGGGCACATGCTGGCCGTACACCGCGCCCGCGGATCCGTTGGGATAGGTCGGGTTGTTCAGCGAGTCGAGCACCTGGATCTCGTACCGCCCCTGCAGGTAAACGCCGGAATTGGCGCGCAACTGGCCCTCCTGGTCAAGCATCGAGGGCAGCTTGAACTCGACGTGGATCTGCGCCGCTCCGTGCAGGCGCCGGGTCATAATGTCACGCGAGCCGGACCGGCACACCATCTCGCCTTCCTCCACCGCGCATCCGGTCCGGTTCCCGTCACGGCCGGTCCAGCCATCCAGCGACGCTCCATCAAACAGCGGGACAGCATCAGACGGCGCCTTGCCCGGCGCACCTGGATCCACCTGCGCGGGCTGGTCATCCGTGTTCCGGCGCTGCTGCGACGAACAGGCGGCCGCGGCAATGAGGAGAAGCAGAATTCGCGACGTCATCGGGACAACTCCGTTCTGGTTTTCTTTGGCAGCTTGTCGAAGACCAACTGGTAGGCCTGGCGCAACAGGCGCTCAAGCTCCTTCCGCGGAAGCGCGTCCGGCGACTCGAGTGCCACCCAGTGCGCGCGGGCCAGGTACGGTGCCGGAACGATCCCGGGCCGCTCCACCAGCTCGGCGAACTCCTCCGGCGTGCACTTGAACGACAGGTGGATCCCGGAAGGCTCGAGCGCTCCCACCACGTACATCTTGCCGCCAGTCTTGAACACCAAGTCGTTGCCCCACTGCACCTGCTCGGTGGTATGGGGCAGCGACAGGCAGAATTTGCGTACCCAGCCCTGGACCATTTCAGTTCAAGAATAACGCTTCGGCCGTGTCCCACAGGATGGCGCGGCGCACCGGCTCCGGCAGCTCCATGGCCAGGAACTTGCCCAGCTCGGCGTCGACGCTCTCGATGATGTCGGATCCGGCGAGCAGCCGGTTGGCCGGAACGTGCGCCGTGATCTCGAGGATATGGTGCGGCATCAGCGACGACAGCTCGACGTAGATGTTCGAACACACGGCCGCGGCCACAATGCACTCATGCATGTAAACGCTGCCGCCCGCGTGTCCCAGGATGATGGGCAGATCCGGAAACTTACGGGCCTTCAAAATGTAGAGCGAGGGCAGCGAGAACGGCACACCCGTGCCCGTATGGACGATCACCGGAAGCCGGTGTTCCGCGGCGGCCTCAAATAGGAAGTCGCTGCGCGCCGAAACCGGATTCAACGCTTGATACTGTGGCTGCAGCTTGACCGCGCGGAATCCCCACTGCTCGACGCACCGCCGGACCTCGTCCCGGAACTCGGTCCCGGGAATGAACGGCGGGATGCAGCAGGAGCCGGTCAGGCGGTCCGGGTGCGACCGCACGGCGCGCCCGATCTCGTCATGCTGAGCGCGGAAGTCCTCGACCACGGGAAAAGGAATCGCGACGGACCGGTCGACACCCCAGGCGTCCATCGACCGGAGCAGATCCTCCGCGGTCTGGACCCGGCCCGAATGGCGCGCCGTTCCGATGTGGGTGTGAGTGTCGAATATGCGGTAGCCCTGGCGCATGAAAACGCCTCAGCTGAGGGCCGCCTCGATCCGCGATCCCATTTCGGACGTACTGAGCGCTCCGCCCATGTCGCGGGTCCGGGCCGACGGATCAGCGAACACCCGCTCCACAGCCGATTCAATCCGGCGGCCGGCGTCCGGATAACCGAGCCAGTCGAGCATCATCGCGACTGAAAGGATGGTCGCCACCGGGTTGGCGATCCCCTTGCCCATGATGTCCGGCGCCGAGCCGTGGGCTGGCTGGAACACGGCGTGCTTGTCACCGATATCCGCGGATGGGGCCATCCCCATTCCACCAACCAGCGCGGCCGCCAAGTCGGACAGGATGTCGCCGAACATATTTTCGGTCACCATCACGTCGAAATCGTCCGGCCGCTGGACCAGGTACAATGCGGCGGCGTCGACGTAGACGTGATCGGCGCGCACATCGGGGACCTCCAGGGCGATCTGGTAGAAGATGCTCCGGAAGTAGGCCATCGACGGAAGCACATTCGCTTTATCAACCAGCGTGCAGCGCTTGCGCCGCTTGCGCGCGGCGTGGAACGCGGAGCGGATCACGCGTTCAGCGCCCACCCGTGAGATCCGCATCGTGTCGCGCACCTCGGCGGCGTCTGGCGGGTAGCTCTCTTTGCGGGAAAAGAACAGACCCTCGGTGCTCTCGCGGACGATGGCGAAGTCGATCTCGCCCGGACCATAGCGCTTGAGCGGCGTGTCCTGCGCATGGTAGAGCTTCACCGGCCGCAGGCCGCAGTAGAGCTCCATTTGCTCGCGGAGATCGAGCTGCGGCGCGATCTCGGTCCCGTTCGGACGGCGGACCTCGGGCAGCCCCATGGCACCGAGCAAAATCGCGTCGCATGCCATAATTTTGGCCATGGACGCCGGTGGCAGCGGGTCGCCGGACTTCAGATACTCGCCCGCGCCCACCGAATATTCCTCGAGATCGAAGTGGACTCCGTCCATGCCGCGCTCGGCGGCGCGCAATACCTTCACGCCCTCCACGGTGACTTCGGATCCGATCCCGTCCCCGGGAAGGACTGCAATTCGATGGTTCATTCTTCTCTAGGTGAAGCTGTACTTGCGCGTCCGGTCATCCCAGACCACGCGCTTTTGGCGGCGCATGGACAGCGTCGCCATGTGGCCTCCGATCGCCGCCTGCTGCCCGACCTCGACTGGCGCCACCAGCTCCTTCGTCTTTCCCTGCACCGCCTCGATTAGGTTCCTCAGGTGGGCCTCGACAGCCTTGTTGTCGTTCCCGGGCATCTCGATCTTGGTTGCCTTCCGGGCCGCGACATGGGCCGGGGGCTTGCCGTAGAACTTCTCCGGCGTGAAGATCAGAGCCTGGCGGTTGAGGACCTCAAGGGTGCCTTCGTCCCCGCAGAACTGCTCGCCGTAACCGAATTGCTCGTTGCCCAGGTAGCAACTGTAGTTCAGGTGGAACCGGTCGGCGTAGTCGTAGATGGCGCTGATGGTGTCGGGCACGTCGCGGTCGTCGTTGCTCGTCCAGCGGTAAACTCCACCCGAGGCCATGCACGACACCGGGACCGTCTTGCCGAGCACGAAGTTCGTGATGTCGGTCTGGTGGACCAGCAAGTCCGTCGAGATCCCGCCCGAGTAGTCCCAATAGAGACGCCACTGGAAGTAGCGCTGCTTGTCGAAGGCGCGCTTGGGAGCCGGTCCGAGGAAGCGTTTCCAATCGGTGTTCTGCTCGTTGGTGTCCGGCGGGATGTTGTAGCGCCAGGCGGGGGCGCCCGTGTTCAGTGCATTCCGGTACCAGAAGGCCCGGACGTAGTGGCATTCCCCGATCATGCCGCCGGCGACCATCTTCTTGGCTTCCTGGTAGAGAGAGTTGCTCCGGTTCTGGGTACCGACCTGGATCAGCTTCCCGGCCTGGCGCGCAACCTTGAGGATCTCCTCGCCTTCTTCGATGGTGTGGGCAAGCGGCTTCTCGATGTAGACGTTCTTTCCGGCCTTGAGCGCGGCGATGGTCATGACGTGGTGAAGGTGCTCAGGCGTGGCGATGATGACGGTCGAGATGTCTTTGTTCCTGAGCAGGTCCATGTAGTCGATATGGACCTCGGGGGTGTTCTTTCCCTGAGTCTGGACCTTGTCCTTGGCGCGGGCGCGGTGCCCCTCGTAGGTGTCGCACACAGCGAGCATCTTGATCATCGATCCGGATCCGGCGTACAGGCGGTCAACCAGGTAGTTGCCGCGGGTGCCGGCTCCGATGATGCCCGTGTTGACGGTGTCGCTTGCGGACAGGGAGGGCACAAAAGCGGGGGCGGCTGTTACGGCGGCGTTGCGGACAAATTTCCTGCGGGAAAACGGATCGGCCATCGGGGCTCCTTCAAGGGAAGATGAAGAATCCTAGGATAGCAGAGCGTCCGCGGGTGCCCGCGCGGAAGGTGGCCGGGGTGAAGTACCATCTAATGGAGGAGTACCAGGCGCTGCTCCGTACTGGAGGCCGGAGTACGGCAGGAGCAGAGCTTGGCATCACATTTGCACGGATAATGAGACGTGCTGTCTTTGTCTGTGTTTAAGGGACTGGCGGCTGTGCGCCCGGCGGGTGCCCCGCAAAAGACAGAAAATTGGAGTATTAGGAAACTGATGAGAAAAACAGAAAGACTACTGGCTTGCGCGACCGGACACATCCTTGACACTTTAGCCTGGATTCTTGCTTGACACTTATCAAGGGCGGGTGCGGCTCGATCTTCACCTTACACCTTCTCCGCGCGATTGTCAATACCTCGATATTCCGGATTTCTTGGTTTCCTGAACGCCCCATTTTCGGAGAAAATGGGGCCTTTTCCCCGGCGCGCGTGACGTAAGGAGCCCGAAGGGCGA
>VFZX01000080.1 GCA_016871015.1 Acidobacteriota bacterium
CTTGAGCAGCGTCTCGACGGTATTGCGGATCGCCGCGGTGGTCGCCTTTTCATTTGTCAACAGGAACAGGTCCGCGGCCGGAAGCGCGCCTCCGCGCGGACTGGCGAGATGCTTGTGAAGCACCTCTGCATCCGCATGTGCGTACTGGAGCCACTGGTCGTTGGGTAGTTTTTGATATTTGGAGATCCCGACCAGCAACGCCAGCGTCCGGCCCTTCGCTTCTCCGGGCTTCTCTTGTGGAGCCGCCGCCGCGATCGCCTCTTCAAGCTCGAAGATCTTGCCCTTGATCCAGACCGCGTCTTTCCATTCGCCGGCGATGGCGCGGTACTCCTTCAGGGCGTCCACGCGGAGCCCGTACTTTTCGAGGATCCCAGCCCGCCCGGCGCGGTCGTGCAACTCCTGGCCGAGTGGATCAAGCTCCTTGCGCAGAGCTGCATGCTGATCGGCGGGGAGCTTCTTCAACCGGTCCTCGAACGTGTCTTTCGATTCCTCTTCCGGACGGCTGCCGCGGACCATCGTCACGCCGTAGTGCTGTTGGCTCGCGACACTGAAACGCGCCGTCTGCGGCAGGAAGCAGGAAGGCACCGGATTCCGGGCGCCAAGCTTCCCCGCGCGGACCTTGATCTGTTGCGCCTCGAGTAGCGCCTCGCTGTTGGCGTCGAGCGACACTGAGACCTTTTCCGGACAGAACAGGAAAGCCGCCGCCGCTCCGGCAGACTTCACCCGGTCGCCACTGAACAACATCTCGCCAGTCTTGGCGGCCATTGCCAACTCGTTGCCCGCCCGGACTAGCTGCGCGCCGCCAGGGTTCAGCACCAGCCCCACCGGCTGCTCCTTGGGCGCGGCCGCGGAGAGCGCGACGGCGCACGCCAGCAGCACCGCTGGCCGCCTCATGGCACGAGCTCCTTGGCCGTGAAAATCTTCACCGGAACCGCTTTCCCGCGCACTTGGACCTCAGCTACACAGACAGTTTCGATCGCTCCATTCAGCAGCTCATTTGCCGATTCGCTGATCAACATCCGCGTTTTGTGCTCCTTGTTCAGGCTCTCCAGGCGCGAGGCGAGATTCACCGTGTCGCCGAGGGCCGTAAAATCCATCTTATCGGCTGATCCGATCGAGCCGAGCACAACCTCTCCGCTGTTGATGCCCGCGCCGGTCTTGAACTCCCCCAGTGGCTCACGAACCATGTTCAGCGCGGCGCGCGCGGCGCGCACGGCGTGGTTGTCCGCGTGCTTGTCCTCCGCGGAAAAAATCGCCATGATTCCATCACCGATAAACTTGTCGACCATTCCGCCTTCGGCCACGATGTGCGGGACCATTGTCGAAAAGTAATGGTTCAGCTTCTCGACCACCGTGGCCGGATCCTTGGATTCGCACCACGCCGTGAAGCCCCGGATGTCGGTGAACAGAATCGTCACCTGCTGGCGCTTTCCGGTCCGCTGAATCGCACCGGTGGTCATGAGCTCCGTGGTCAGTTTCTCCCCCACGAAGACCGACACGGCCTGCTTGAAGAGGGCGCCAGTCTGTTCGGCGCTCAGCGACCGGAAAAGGAAAACGCCCAATACGCTCAGCGCCGCCGTCATTAACAGTTCGGACGCTGCCATCAGCCATCCCTTGAGGAACAACACCTGAGGAATGACCAGCGTCAGGGCGAACACGCCTCCTCCCGCGATGCCGAGCAAGTTCCCGGTCAAGTGCCGTCCGCAGAGGGCGCAAAGCACTCCGATCGCGGTGAGGACGGTCCACACGGCCCAGGCGGGCATCAATCGCAGATACCGGCCCTCGACCAGTGTGCTGATCGCGTTGGCATGGATCTCGACTCCCGCGGTGTTCGCGCGCAAACCGGGCGACAACGTGTAATAAGGCGTCGCGTGGCGGTCATCGATCGTATCGACTCCCACCAGGACGATCTTGCCCGCAAACCACGACTTGAGTTTCTCCTCGTCCTTGCCCCGGAATGCGGCCACCACCTCGTGCAGCGGCACTCGTGGGAAGGTGCCGGCGGGTCCGGCGTAGTTGATTTGGAACGCGCGGGGAGCCACCACTGGAATCACGCCGCCCTTCCAGTGCAGTTTCCCGTCCTGGTAGGTGATCTCCTGTCCGGCATACACTTCGGCGACCCTTGCCGAAAGGTTCTTCCATGCGGGTCCCGACTTCGCGGGATCGGGCTCCTCCATCACCTCCAGCGTGCGGATGAAGTCGTCCGTATCCGCGCGCAGGGTGGGCACTCCGGCCCGTCCCATCGTGGCCGAGAACATGTTCAACTGGACCGCCCACTGTTCCTGTTTCGCGAGAGTGGATGGCACCGATGCGGTGATCACTGGCATCGTCCCAGCCGTTTCGATCACGGCAGCGGCCAGCTTCTGATCGTACTCCTTGCCCGGGTTCCACTGATCGACCGGAATTAGGAACGTCACGTCGAGCCCAAGTACCTTTGCGCCTCCCGCTGCCGCCCCGCGGATCACGTCCGCGTAGTAGGGATGCCAGAACATCATCGGCTCGGGGAAGGTGTCGAGCGAGGCTTGGTCCATCACCACGAGCATGACGTTCCGGGCGGGAACCGGTCCGCGGAACAGGAAATTCAGGTCCCGCGCTTTATGGTGGATTGGCTCGAATCCCTTTTCGTGCGCCATCCGCACGGTCAGCGCCACCGCAGCCGCGACGATGAGCGCTACGATCGCGCGGTCCCGCCAGCGGTGCTTCATGGCAAACAGGCCTCGAAGCCAGCCGCCGTCACAATGACCGCTCCACCATGTCGTTCACGTCCGTCGAACCATCGCATCATTTCCGGTACGATTGCCCCGCCCTGCTTTTGTCCATCACGTTCTGCGCGCGGACATCGGCTTCCGATACCATTATCGTCGAGCCGGGGCCGCCTCTAACGTGTTTCAATGTTGCCATGCGGGTCCTCTTTACCCTGGCGGCCGTTGGCGCCTGCCTCTCCGCCCAACCACCGGACGGCCAGACCTTGTTTACCACCCATTGCGCCCATTGTCATGGATCCACCGGCGAGGGCGGATCCGGACCCGATTTGACGAGCGTCGCCTGGCAGCGCTCCGTCACCGATGATCATCTCGCGGCTGTGATCGAACGCGGCGTTCCCGGCACCCCAATGCCTGGCTTCAGCGCGATGCTCAACGGCGAAGCGCGCGGAGCTCTGGTCCAGCATCTGCGTAAGCTGTCGTCCTCTGCAATCGTCCCGTTCAACGACCTGCGCGCGCCGGAGATCCGCGTGCCGTACGAACGCCTGGTAAAGCCCGAGGCTGACGATGCGAACTGGCTCCAATATGGCCGCGACTACGGCAACCAGCGGTTCAGTCCGCACAAGCTGATCCATCGCGGCAATGTTGGCCGGCTGGTCCCGGTGTGGAGCTTCCAGACCGGAGTCCCAGATGGACTGCAAGCTACGCCGCTGGTGGTCGACGGCGTGATCTATCTGACCACATCATGGAACCACGTGTTCGCGATCGACGCGCGCACCGGCGCCGAGATCTGGCACTACCGGCGCCGGCTTCCTCAGAAGCTGGCCTATTGCTGTGGACCCGTGAACCGCGGCGTCGCGATCCTGGATGGCACCCTATATCTCGCGACGCTCGACGCACACCTGGTGGCAATCAACGCGCGCGATGGCCGCGTCCGTTGGGATATCGAGATGGGCAAGGTCGAGGATAACCTGAGCGGCACGGCGCCGCCGCTCGCCATCAACGGCAAGGTGATCGCTGGTATCGCGGGCGGCGATTTCCCCGCCCGTTGTTTCATTGACGCCTACGACGCGGCGACCGGCAAGCGCCTCTGGAGATTCCACACGACTCCCGAAGGAGGCGGCGGTTCCTGGAGTGGCGATTCTTGGAAAGTTGGCGGTGGCGCTACCTGGATGAACGGTTCCTACGACCCGGATCTGAATCTCATCTACTGGGGCACCGGCAATCCCTTTCCCGACTTCGACGGCGCCGCCCGCAAGGGTGACAACCTCTACACGGACTCCGTAGTCGCCCTCGACGCCAACACAGGCCGGCTCGCCTGGCACTATCAGTTCACACCAGGCGATGTGTGGGACTACGACGGTGTCAACGAGATGGTCTTCATCAATGACCTGCGGCATCAGGGCCGCCCGGTGAAGGCCCTCGTCCATGCCGACCGCAACGGACACTTCTATGCGCTTGACCGCAAGTCCGGCGGCTTCCTCTATGCGAAACCGTTCGTGCGCGTGACCTGGAACAAGGGGTTCGGCAAGAACGGCCGGCCCATTGTTGATGAAACCAAGATGACGGACTACAAGGGTGTCGAGGTGTGTCCCGGCGCGGCAGGCGGCAAGGAGTGGAACGCGATGGCCTACAGTCCACTCACACGGCTGGTCTACGTCCCTGTGATTGAAAACTGCGCGGTCTTTTCGAACTACGGAGCCGAAGCCAAGGCGCAAGGGCTGCCTCCGGGCCCCAGCGGGTTCCGATACCTGCCCGGCAAGGCGTACGGCAAGGTGATGGCGATCCGCGCGGACTCCGGTGAGCCCGCCTGGGAGCAGCGCACGCGCACACCCATGGGCAGCGGGATGCTCGCCACCGCGGGACAGCTCGTGTTCACGGGCGACGCCGAGGGCAACTTCATCGCGCACGACGCCGAGTCGGGCAAGAAGCTGTGGTCCTACCAAACCGGATCGGGAATCCGCGCGGCCCCTGTGTCGTTCCGCGTGGACGGCAAACAGTACATTGCCATCGCGACCGGAATGTCCGGCGCAGTGCGTGGATTCACCGGCCCGGGTGCACCATGGATGCGCGACTACCGGAGCGGCGGGACGCTCTACGTTTTCGGCCTGTTCGAAAAGTAGTTATTCCGCGCGCTCGATCCGCAACGGCGAGGGACCTTCCCATCGCACCCGCTTGCAGGCCTGCGCGAACGCGGTCCAATCGCGTTTCCAGTCACCCGGAACCCGTGCGAACAGCGCCGCGTGCGTGGGAATCCCCTCGTGTCCGCGCAATACGACGCCGCGTCCATACGCGAAACAGATCTCGCCGATCGTGCGGGGACCCGTGATCGAATTCCCGCCCGTTTCGAAGAAGTACAGCAGCTCGCCCGGCAACGGCAACTGCGTCATGTTCTCGCGCGGGACCTGCTGTCCGCCCTCAAGCAGCACGAACACCTCAGCGCCCGAATACTGGCCGTGCAGCGGCTTCAGTTCGAGCGGCAGCAGGCTCCAGACGTATTCACAGGTCTGCGGCGCTTCCTGGTCCAGCAGATCGAGCGTCACCGATTCCCCGGTCGCAACGAACGTCATCCGAATCCGCCGCTGGTTCATGGCCGCACCGGCCCCGTGGTGTCCCACCACTTTCCACCATTAGTTGTCTTGAGCACTCCGCCCACGCCTCCATAATAAAGTGTCGCCGGATTGGTGCGCCCGTCAAAGACGAGCGTCCAGCTCATATTGGACCATGCGAGTCCCGCGCGATGCCAGGTCCCGGCGCTGTCCGTTGAACGGAACACTCCGGCGCGCGTCCCCACGTAGACATGTGACGGTTGATGCGGATCGATGGCCATCGAAGTCAAATGCTCCGTCAGCGGCTGATCGGACTTGCGCCACGTCGCGCCGCCGTCAGTGGACCGGAACACGCCGCGCGGATTGGTGGCCGCGTAGAGGATCTGGCTGTTGGTGGGATCGATCGCGAGTGCCGTCACGTCGACATCGTAGACGCCTTCCGGGTTCGCCTTCCAGCTCGCACCGCCGTCGTTGGACTTGTAGACTCCATGCCAGGTGCCTGCGTAGAGCACGCCCCGCCCCCTTGGATCCGCCACCAGCGCGCGGACCGTCTTGTCGATCAGACCGTGGTTCACTTCCTCCCAATGGAGGCCGCCGTCACGCGACCGGAACACACCGCCGCCATCCGTCCCCACGTACACCGCGCCACCCGACGCGGCAATCGCGCGGACCTTGGGTTCACTGAGCGTGCCCGTGGATTTCCACGTGCGGCCGCCATCCGCGGAGCGGTATACGCCGGACTCGTGCGTACCCGCGTAGATAACGTCCGGCGACAGCGTGTCGACCAGCAGCGCGCGTGGCGACAGGCTTTCGAGCCCCACCGCGGGCCAGTTGTCGAGTCCGCCCTTGACGGTCTTGCAAAGGCCCTTCGCCGCGCCCGCGAAGATCACGAGCGGATCCCGTGGATGAAGCGCGATGGCCTGTGTCTCGCCGCCGCCCGGAGACCCCATTTGCGCCAACAGGGGAAGCGCAACGGCCCACGCCGCGCGCCTCACTCCAGCACCTTCGGCCAGGCGTAGCTGGGGCGGTTCGCATACCGCTTCATCGATACCGTGAGCTTCGCTCCCGCGCCAGGCTCCAGCCGGACTTCGAACCACGCCGCGTTCACGCCCACCGCGCCAGCCTTCAGGATCTGATGTTCGCCATACGCTCCACCCTGCACGATCATCCGGCGCGCTTCAAAGAGATTCGTGTTCACCAGTTCGACGTCCACTGCATCCCGCTCGATCCGGGTGATCAGCGCCGCGACGCCCTCGGGCAATCCGGCACGCTTGCGGTCCGCGTCGAAATAGCGCAACGAGCAATGGAGCATCTCGCCGCGCACATCGATCGGCACGGAGCCCACGGTCAACCGCAGCAGCGCGTCGGTGGCCAATGGCTGCGCGTCGGACCACTTGGAGTCGACCCATGTCTCCGGGTCGCCGTGCTCGTTGAGGATGTGGTGCATCTTCTCCTGCACGAATCCCAGGTCGCGCGTCAGCGCCCGCACCGGATAGTCAGGCCGCTTGCCACTCAGGAACTCCATCCATTCGAAGTCCTGCTCAGGACCCGAATAACGGCCGCCACGCTCGCCGATGATCCGCTCGATCTCGCGCCACTCGCGATGATCGAATGTGTGGAGCCACATCCGGATGTAGGGATATCCGGGTTCGGGCGCCCAGGAGTTCCAGCCGCGCTGGTCATACCGCTGCGGAACGTGAAGGGCCCGGCCTTCGGCGCGTCCCTGCTTGCGGACCAGCTCCACCTGGCTCCGTGGCAGGTCGAACCACTTCGCCTCACCCGTGAGAAGCTGCGCCACTTTCGCCGCCGTGATTTCGGCGCGGATGACGTCGATCCCTCCGCGCGGCCAGCGCCAGCCGTAGTAGCCACCCCACCAGTTCCCATTCATGTTCTCGCCCACGCGGCCCGACAGCCCGACATTGTCCGGCGTGATTCCGTTGTTGGCGCGCGTGCGCTCTTCCCAGCCTTCGATGTAGCGCGTGACCCACCGTTTGTACTGGCCGCCGCCGGTGTACAGGTACGCGTCGGCGATGAGCGGAGTGGCGGTGAGGTTGATAGGCACGTCGCCCTTCGCCATCCGGTCGCTCATGGTCTTGACGATCACGGCGAACTGCTCGTCGTTGATCCAGCCAGCGGACTTGGTGACTCCGGGGATGTCGTCATATGGCAGGTGGTAGTAGGTGAGATTGCCGTTGGTCGGGATCCAGTCGCGCGTGGTCCACTCCATCTTTGGACCCCGGCTGCCGTTCATTACCGCGCGCATGATGTTGCGCTCCGGATCGTAGTTCGGCGACTCGGGATCCTCGCCGGTGAACATCCGCGCGAACTTCTCCGATCGCGCGCGGAACTTGGCGTCGCGCGGATTCGCGAGTCCCAGCGTGTAGAACGACGTGTAGCCCTCGCCGTGGTGCATCCAGTCCCAGTTGGAATCGAACTCGCGGTAGATATTGCCGTACCGCGTGAACATGCGCGTGATTCCTTCCCACACCCAGCGGTGCCTCGTATCGAGCTGGGGATCGCCGCCCAGCACGTAGACCATCGACAAGTGCCGGAATCCTTCGTAGGAGTCGTCGGAGGAGTTCATCCCGCCTTCGTAGCGCTCCTTCCATCGAAGCGTTCCGTCCGGATTCGTGTACGTGGCGACGAATTTTTCGCCCGCGCGATTGAGGACCGTCAACAGATGCCGCTCGAGCACCGCCCATGCTGGAGCTGGCCGCGGCTCAGTGATGTGGACCGTCGTGGCGAGCGCGGGCGCCGCCGCCAACCAGAGAAGTCTACTTCTTGCCATACCAGGCCCGATCCCACGGGAACGCGAAGGTCGGACGGCTCGCGTACCGCGCCATCGCGAACTCGACCTTCGCGCCAGACCCCGGCTCCAGCCGCACGGTCACCACCGAATCGTTGACCGGCGTCGTCTTGCCACCGGCAGTCACGCTGTCGAAGCGATGCTCGCCGTAGCCACCCGCTTGCACCACGACCGTGCGCGGCTCAATCGGATTCGTATTCACCAGCGTGACCGTCGCTGAGGCCGCGCCGAGCTTTTCCACCAGCGCACCCACATCGGCTGGCACGCCAGCGCGGCGCTTCACCGGATCGAAGTAGCGGAACCGGCTGTGCAGGACCCAGATGCGTCCACGCGAGAAGTAGCCGCCCAGCATGAGGTTGGTGAGTCCGTTGGTGGTGGCGGGGTTGAAGTCGAGCAGGTAGTCAGCCAGGCGCGTATCAGCGGAGGTCTCATCCTCTCGCATCATTTGCATCTTGTGCTGGATCCGCTGAAGGTCGGCCTGCAGCGCCTTCTCCGGGAAATCCGGCGCCTTGCCTTCGAGATACCCGAGCCACGCCGATGTCCGGTCGGACTCCGCATATCCGTCGCCGCCACCTCGTCCAATGGCTGCACTGGCCGGAATGTACTCCATGTCTTTGCGGTCCATGGACCACAGATAAAGCTCCATCAGCCGGTCCGTGTGCAACCGGTTGGTCCAGTGATACCAGCTTGGCGGACCGTTGTGCTTGTATCCGCGCGGATCCCCGTACATCTGCGGAATCTGCATCCGGCCGTTCACTTCTTTCTTCTGCGCGTAGACCAGCGCCATCTGCTTCCGCATGACATTGATGAATGCCGGATCACCGCTTGCCAGCAGCGCGTTGCCGAATCCCGGGAACGTGCCGTCGGTGAAGTAGCCGCGGTGCGCGGTCTCGCCCAGCTCGCCGTCGAAGATGGTGAAGTTCCATCCGTACGTGCCCTTCCACCACTGTCCGTTGTACTCGCCGCCGATCTTGCCGTTGAGCCCGACGTTGCTGGGGATCATGCCGCCGGTCTCCTCCGATCGCTGCTTCCACGCGGTCATGTAGTCGATCACCCATTTCCGGTACTTCTCGTCGCCCGTGAGCATGTAGGCGTTCAAGCCCAGGATCGTCGCTGCCGGATTCAGAAAGTTGTCGCCCACGCTGTCCAGGTACTCGTCGCAGTGCGACAACATCTTCTTGTAGTTGGCCTCGAGATCGAGCATCTTGCCCCTTCCCGCCGGATTGTGAAGCAGGTGGAAGATGCCAGGCACGGGATCGCCGACCCAATCATAGGTGGTCGCTTTGCGCAGCATAGGACCCTTGCTGCCGGTCCAAATGCTCTTGATCACCTTGTTTACCGGATCGTAGTTGGGCGCGTCAGGATCCTCACCCATGTACATCGCGGCGAACCGCTTCATGCGCTCGCGGTAGAGGTCGTTGTTGGGATCCGACAGCCCTTGCAACAGAAACGCGCGCATCCCTTCGGCGGTGTGGAACCAGTCGGACTGGGTGATGAACTCGCGGTGGTAGGATCCGTTCTTGGCGAGCTCGGTGAGTTTCGTCCGAATCTCGTTGTACTGCTTGATGTGCCCTTCCTGTCCGAGTTTGAACAGCTCCAGCACGCGGTCCGACGCGCCCAGCGCATGGAGCAGCGTCCAGTTCCAATAGGTCTCGATCGCGTCGTCCGGACCGTCGAGCGTGCCCCAGCGCGGCGTGTGCGCCAGGTATCCTCGCTCGTCGATGTACTTGGCTGCGAATCGTTCCACGGCGGCCGAGTTGTGCCGCAACAACTGCTGTTCAAGCAGCGCCCAAGCGGGTGCTGGCATGGGCGTCTTGATGTGGAGCAGCGGTTCAGCGGCGCACAGGGCAGCGGCGGAAACCATCGCGAGGACGAGGTGACGCATGGACTTCACGATATCACGCTGGCCTTGGAATCGCCCCAGCCGCGCTCCGGGAATGGAAGGCGTTGAGCGGGCGGCAATCCGGACAGCAGGGAGGACCGCAGACAGGCGTCGCAGCGGGCGTAGCCGAGGTTGACCAGACGCTCGCGGACGGGCTCGTCGAGCGGGCGAAGCCGGGATTGAATCTGCGTGAGCGCCGTGAGCTGCCCTTCTTCGATTATTGGCAGGTTCTCCGGCCACTCCTCGCCGGTTGGACACAGCCTCCAGTAGGCCCCCGGCCTTGATCCGGATTCAATGGCGCCGATCGCCTGGCTGCGGCGTAGCTTGAGCAACTGGTCCGAGTACAGCTCGATGATGTACTGCATCTGCTTAAGGGCCTCCGCGATCCCACCGGACTCCGCCGCTCCGGGCTCCGCGTCGATGCTCGCATCGCTCACCAGGATGGGATTCGACTGCCTCCACACGGCGTCAACCGCCAGATAGTCCAGTAGCGCCCCATCGACCAGCGTCAGCTTCTCTGTGTATGGGGGACAGTGCAAGTCCGCGGTACTCGATTTCTTCCAGGACGCGGGGTTCGTTTTTACGGTGCAAGGACCGAGTAGGGGAGGCACCGCGAGCGACGCGGCCACAGCTTGTGATAGACGCCAATCCGGGTCCGGAATGGTGCCGATCCGGGCGTCCGTGATGCGGTTGCTCCACATGCGAACCTGGCTGCGCGTCTGAAGGTTTGCGGCGGAGAACAGCACGGCCGGAGTTGGCGGCAAGTCGCGCAGGCGCATATCCTTGAATAGTTCCCAGCGCAGCGGATCCTCGACGGACTCACGGGACGCGCCGAGAATGAGCCGGACTCCCAATGTGATGCCGCTGCTTTCCAAAGTCGTACCAGCCAGTTTGAGCAGTGGCTTGGCAACTTGGTCCCAGAAATTCCGGGCTGAGCCATCCACACCGAACTTGAGCTGGTTCCAGTTCATCGCCAGCACGCCGGCAACGATCGCCCCCGCGGATGTAGACGAGACCGCCGACAGCTTCTTCAAGAGTCCCGCCTCGTTCAGCCTCACCAGCGCACCCACGTGGAACAGCATCGCCCGGTACCCGCCAGCCGACAGGCACAAGGTGTAGCCGGCCGGTAGTGCCTCCGCCGCGTCATCGGTGACGGCCGCCGGCACTCTCTTTTGCCGCGACTTCCATTCCCGCAGCACCAGCCCGAGCGCATCGTGTCCCAGGCCAAGGCACGGCACCAATTCTCCGGTTTCCTTGTCCAACACCTCCACTTCCCGCAGAATGCCGTCAGCGGTCAGGGACGCCAACGCATCCCAGTTCAACATCGAGCCCTTCAGCCACGACTTGAACTCGGCCACGGGTCTAAGATCCGTTGTCACGGTTCCGTCTGGCTGCTCCCGCACGAGATTGAACATCGCGTTCTTCCATCGGGCGACCTCGATCGCGGCCGCCGCGGGGATCAATTGCTGTGCGCCCGTGCAGCGGTCAAAGGCGTCGTTCAAGAACTGCGCAATCGCCCCGGTGATCCCTCCCACCGCGCGGTAATCCCCGGTTGTGATCTCCCGTGGCGACTCCTTGACCCGATCCCACAGCGTGCCGCAGACGATCTGAAGAGCGGGCAAACGGCCGCCCACAAGACTCGCCCCCGCGAGATCCGCGGCGATGTCGTTGGCCAAGCCGGGGGCATAGCTGAACCGGTAGACGCCGAACGGCGCCGGCATGCCGCCCACCGGCTCTCGAAGCGTCGGCCTCTCGATCGCCTCAAGAATTTGGCTCTCGTTCAACTCGTCGAGCAGGAACTCGGTGATTCCCACGCGGGTGGTCCGCCGCATCCGCGCCACGAACCGTCCGAGGAACTCCGTCCGCAACGCGATGATCAGCTTGAAATCCAACTGGGCCCGCAGGTAAGAAGCAAGGAACTCGAAGAACTGCTTCCGGACCTGATCACCGGAAGGCGTTGGATCCACCGTCAGCACTTCCTCGCCCTGATCCACCACGAGGATCGGAGCCGACGGCGAGCTCCGGCTCAGTTTGCGCAACGTGTCCATGAGCTTCGCGGGATTGGATGCGCAGGCCCGGCGGAACTCCGCGTTGTCCAGCTCCTCCGGCACCGCCCCTTCCAGCTTCGTCTCGCGGATGCCGCTCGGATGGAAGGTCTTGATTCCGGTGCGCGACATCTCGAACACGCCGTCCGCCAGCATCCCGATGGGCGTTGCCGTCGACCTGACGAACACGGTCAACTGGGCGCCGGCTTCCTTCATGTGCTGAATCAGTCCGGCGCGAAGAAACGAGGACTTGCCACACGCCGATGCCCCATGGAGCAGTAGAAGCTTGGTCCGGTCATCATCGAGGAGCGCAGCGCATTCTTCGACGTCGCCTTCCCGGCCCGCGAGCAGCGGCTCGTCCTCCTCGCGGTAGTAGCTGAGCATGCGATAAGGAGAATCAGGCCACTTCTTCATGCGTCACCTCAGATCTTCCCGGTCCCCGGGTTGGCGATCAGGTCGGTGTCGTTCATGGGGAGCGACATCCCGGCCACCGGCATCCGGAAATCCGGATGCGCGTACACACTGAAGAGCAAGGACAGCGGAAGGTGCCGCCGGACCATCACGGCCATCGCCTCGCCCAATGTCTCACCGGTCGAGAACATCCGGTGGATCAGCCGCAGCGCGAACCGGAGCGCAAACACGTCGGGGACTTTCGTCTCGGTGCCGACGAAACCGCAGAATCCACCAGAGTTTGCCGAACTCAGGAACCCGCCCCTGTTGGATGGCCCCGCTGTTGAGCATCCATAAAGCAACATCAGGCAACCGCTCTGTCCTCTCGGCCGGCTGGAGCTGTCAAGGACGAGAAGGAGATCGGTGAACGTGAGCGGGTCGTCGTCGTCGGTCGCCAGTTCGTTGGCGTTCGCGTGGCAGTAGAAATACAACATGCCCGCGCTTGCTCCTTTTTCGGCCCATATACCCTCGAGTGACTCGCGGGTGGACACCGCTCCGCCGTACTGTTTCTCGATCCAATCCAGGAAGGCCCGCTCGTCGCCGTCCAGTCCGGCCACAGCCTTCTTGAACGGCGCGGTCTGAGTCACCCGGAGCAGCGACAGGTTCGCCGCCCCGCTCCCGATCACGTTCGGCTTCATGCGCTCGTGCAGTGTTGCGGACTGGCGCAGCAATCCCCAGAACGGTTCGCAAGCGCTCGCCGAGAAGCTCTCAGGAACCTCCTTGGCCACGCCTGGATAAATCAGTCCCCACGGCACGCTTACCCCCGGTGGCAACCGGAATCGAAACCGGCATTCAGGCTTCGCCGCATAGTAGTCGCGGACCTCCGCGGGGTCCTGTTCGCCCGACTCCCTCAGGAACAGCGCGCGGTGCAACATGCTGCCCTCTCTCGCCAATTGCCGCAGTGTCCCGCCGTCGCCAGCGGACGCGCCTTTCAGGGCCTGGTCCACCATGCTGTCGAGTGCGGACCGGACCTTCTTGGCGCAGTCCTCTACCAGCGCCCGGTTGATGAGGTATGCGCCCCACGGCGCTTCCGGGTCGTTCCAGACCACCTTCAGTTGGTTGTCCTCCGGTGTTGTAATGTCCACGCGGACAGTGGTCACCGGAATCGCTCCTGCCAGGTCTCAAGCGCCGCCACGCCAGTCTCGCGGACCGCTTTGACATACAGCAGCCGGAATGGAAAGCGCTCATACGACTTCTCTTTGAGCAAACTCCACGGCCGCGTCTTTTCCTCCTCCGCGAACTTGTAGTACCGCGTCCACGACCCCGTATTGAAATAGCTCTGCGCGCCCGGCCGGTCCACCGGTTCGTGTGTGTGCCCCATCACCACGGTGCGCGCCGAGGTGATTGTGGCCGCGTACTTCGCCAGGTCCTCGGTCTCATTCGCGCTGAACCCTGCCTTCAGCGCGAGTGTCCCCTCCTCGGCGCCCAGCAGCGATTCGTTGCCCTCCCCCAGCCCGGCCAGGATGTCGATCCGGTCCGCGAGATGTACCTGGAGCCGTTCCAGCTCCTCCGGATCCTTGAACAACATCCCAAGCGGCAGATCCGTTTCAAAGCCCGATTCTCGCAGCCGGGCGGCGAGCGCCTTCCGGTCAGCCGGGAGCGCGGACTCATACCATGCCCCCAATGCGTGGCCGGCGCCTTCCTCGGAATCTCTGCTCAACACGTCCTTCCGGTGATACAGCCCAAGCTCCGCGAGATACCGTAGCGCCGACCCGATCGCCAGGATCGCCCGCGGCTCGAGCGCTGTAGCCCCGAAGATCGTGATGAAACGCGAGAACGGCTTCACGTTGTCGATGAACGGATAGTAGGCGTCCAGTCCGTTCATGAACTTGATCAGGAACCGTGTGCCCGTGCATTCATACAACCGGTCCTCGCCGAGCCTCGACCGCAGAATCGGCGGCGCCTCAGGCGACCAGCGCTCCTCACCCCGCGCCTCGAATCTGTTCAACGGATCCGCCTGGTGCCCGTGTTCGATCCACAGCCACGGATACCCATCGGCAACGTAGTGGCGCTCCAAGTGGAAGCGGCATCGCGGCGGTGGACCCACCAGCTCCGCGAAATCCCCACGCACCTTCTCCCAAAAGAAGTCCGCGTCGTGGTTGCCCGGCAGGATCGTGATCCGGTGATCCGGGCGTGCATCGAGGAACCGGCGAAGCACCGCGAACACCTCCGGATGCGCCGCCGCGATGGCTGCCAGCTTGTCGCGCGACTTGCGCTGGGTGTAGCACAGTGGAACTCCGTCTTCAGTGTGGTCCTCCAGGTTCGCGCCGGACCACGGCGTGGCTTGCACGAAATCGAGGAAGTCGCCGTTGATCACCAGCTCCACTGCATGCGGCTGCGCCGCCAGCGATTCAACGAAAGCCACCCAGTGGCCCTCCAGCTCCTGATCGAAGTCGTCCAGCTTTCCTTCGCTGATATGGTGGTCGCTGACGACAACGAGTTCCGCTGCGGGGTCCATCTGACTATTTATACCCGCCGCAGCGCACTGATGGGGACGTAGAACTTGCGATATACGCGTCCGTCGGTGTAGCGGATACCATTCGGATCGTCCACCAGCACCGTCGCGCGCCGTGTGATCCGGTTCACGCGGCCGCGGAAAGTCCGGCCCTCGAAAGTGAACTCCACCATCTCCCCGTTCCGTATCCCCACGGCGGCCGCCCGCTCATGCTGGGTGACCAGGTTGTGCGTGTGTTCCTGGTGGCCGAAGATTCTGGATGCGATCGTCTGGAAGCGCGGATGCGCGCACTTGGAGTGTTCCCAGCAGGCGAGTTCTACCCAGTGGATCAACTCGTGCTCGAAGATCCGCTGCAGCGCCTCGGTCCGGTCATCAACTGCCAGCCCCGCCACCGTCACTTCGCGGTCCATCTCGCCCGCGCGGAACGTCTGGAACAGCAGCATCGTCGACACCGTGATCTCGAAGTGCGTCTTTCCCGCTGGGCCGCGTGACCGCATTGTCATGCCGCCGGATCTGCTCATCCGGTTCGACAGCCGGAACTCGAGGATATCGCCCGCGAGCGCGGCGCGGCACAGCCCGCCGAAGAAGCACTGGTCGTAGGCGTCGAACAAGTACATCAGGTCGCCCGTGTGAATCTGGCTGAAATTCGGCACGCGGACATACCGTGACCGTTCCAGGATGCCCCGGTAGATCTCCGATTGCAGGTCCTCGATGACGGGCTGATTGAGTCTGGTGGCGAGCGCGAACTCCGCCAATCTGGCTGCTGGCGGCGAGCAGCCTTTCCGCAGTTCCTCCATGCGCAGAATCCATTCTATCCCGGATTCCGCGATAATCCCATTAGTGACATCGAAGGACCATTTCAACCAGCAGGCCACTCACTACGACCAGCAATGGAACTCGTGGAGCGAAGAATCCCTGCGCTGGATGCTCGATCATTCCGCCGCCGGGCCTGCCGACAGGGTCCTTGATGCTGGCACCGGAGCAGGCTTCACCGCGCTCGCCTTTGCCACTCGCGCCGCCCACGTCACCGGAGTGGACGTCTCGGAAGGCATGCTCGCCGAGGCCACGCGCAACGCTGGCGGACGCGCGAATGTCGATTTCAGAGTCGCACCCGCCGAGTCCCTTCCCTTCCCGGATGGTGCGTTCGATTTGGTGACGTGCCGCATGGCCGCGCATCACTTCGACTCGGTGCCCGCGTTTCTGTGCGAGTCGCGGCGCGTCCTGGCGCCTGGCGGCCGGCTGGTGATCGCCGACACCACGGTGCCTGATGACGATCCCGAAACCGATGCCTGGCAGAACCGTGTCGAGGCCTTGCGCGACAGTTCGCACCGCCGGAATTACACCCCCGGCGAGTGGACCCGGATGGCGGCCGGCGCGGGATTCAAGGTGGACACGGTGGACAGCACCACCGGCGGCGTTCCGATCACTTTGAACGCCTGGCTGATCAAGGGCGGATGCTCGAAGGAAGCGGAGATGGAGGTGCGCGCGCTATTCGCCTCGGCAAGTGAACGGATCCGCCGCCTGCTCGCGATCCAGCAACTGGAGGGCGGAGACACCGCGTTCCGCTGGATGCGGGTCTGCCTGGCCGCGAAGTAGCGGTCTCCGCGCCGGAATCCGAATCGCCGCGGCTGCATCTAACGGTGCATGAAGCAAGTCGAATTGATCAAGAAGTCCGGTGGCCGGCATTGGGTCGGCGACGGATTTCCCGTGTATTCCATCTTTTCCTACGACGGATTGGGCAAGCAGTTGAGTCCGTTCCTGTTGTTTGACTACGCCCCGCCCACCGAGTTCACGCCTGCCAGCCACCCGCGTGGCGTCGGAACCCATCCCCACCGCGGATTCGAGACCGTGACCATCGTTTATCAGGGCGAGCTGGAGCACCGCGATTCTTCTGGTGGCGGAGGCAGGATCGGGCCGGGTGATGTTCAGTGGATGACCGCCGCGTCAGGGCTCGTGCACCAGGAATTTCACTCCCAGGAGTTCACGCGCACCGGCGGCACGTTCCAGGTGATCCAGCTTTGGGTGAACCTGCCCGCCCGCTTCAAGTCCGCGCCGCCCGGATATCAGACGCTGATGCGGGATCAGATCCCGGTGGTCGACCACGAGGCCGCACGGGTCCGCGTGATTGCGGGCGCGCTGAACGGGACACAGGGTCCGGCGAGGACATTCACTCCGGTGAACCTATGGGACGTACGGCTGTCCGCCGGATCTCCTGCCACGCTTCCGCTTCCAGAGAACTACACCACGGCGATAGTTGTAATCGACGGCGAAGTGAAGATCAATGGAGACCAGAAAGCCAACCCGCTCGACCTCGTGGTCTTCTCGCGGCAAGGCGATTCCGTGCGCATCGAGTCGGCTGAAGGCGCATCGCTGTTGATCCTGAACGGCGAGCCGATCGATGAGCCGATGGTTGGATACGGTCCGTTTGTGATGAACACGCAGGCCGAGATCGCGCAGGCGTATCAGGACTACCAGGCGGGGCGGATGGGCACGATCAGTGCGTGAACGGCGGAACGGCCCGATCCCGAACCTTGACGCCTACTTCAACCGCCGGATCGCGTCTGTCGTCTCCGTCTGCCGCACGATCGCCCGCAGCTTCTCAGGGTCGCCCTCCGCGTTCTGCCGTGCCGCCGCCTCCTGGTACCGCTCGCGATTGCCGGCCACGTCCAGCGGCGTCTCGCCCATCGAGTTCTTTGCATCGAGCCGCAGACCCAGCGAATGGAGATACTCGATCATTGGAATCGATCCATCGAGCGCCGCAAAGTGGAGCAGCGTCTGATCCTGCCTCGGCAGCGTAATCGACTCCACCGGATCCGGAACCTTGTCCTGTGGGCTGTACCGCCGGTGCACGTCGCCGCCCCGCGCCACCAGCTCCTTCAACACCGCGAGATCGCCGGCAAGCACCGCCACTGACACGGCGGAGTGTCCGTCCTTACGCAGCCTCTCCGGATCGCCGCCCTTCTCCGCGAGCATCTTCGCCAACGCGGCACTGTTCGAACTGGCTGCGATGTGCAAAGGCGTCGACCCCGGTGGCGCGGGATTGATCCGCACGTCGCCCGGCGGCCCCGCGGTCGGATAAATGGCCGGACGGTTCGGATCCGCGCCCGCTTCCAACAGACGCCGGACCACCGCCAGCGACGCGTCCAGGTCCAGTCCGGGATCCGCGTTGCCCGCGCCGAGATTCAGCACCGCGGCCGAATTCCCGTAAGCCCCGCGCCGGCGTCCCGAGGTGCTTCTCGCTGCCTTCGCAACGGCCAGAGCCGCCCCATGCAGAGGCGTGTACCCGGCGCCATCAGACACGTTCACCGCCGCGCCGCGATCCAACAGGAACCCGGCCATCGCCAGATCCGGGCGGAACCGCTGCGAGCTGCCCGCCACCGCCGGAGCGCCGCGTCCCGGCACGAACACGCTCTCCGGAGCGTCCCACTTGTACAGCGCGGCAAGCAGCGGCGTCGTCCCGTCGGCGGACTTCGAGTTCACGTCCAGTCCCGCCTCCACCAGCATCCGCGCCGATTCCACTTCATTCCGCTGGACCGCGAAGAACAGCGCGTTCAGCCCGCCCTTGCGCGTCATGTACTCGCCGTCGGTGTTCCACGGGATTCCCGTTCGCCCGAGCGTCACCGTCGTCGGCGCGTAGATCACGTACTTCACGTCCCACGACTTGGTCATCGCCCGGACATCGGCGCCGCGGCCCAACAGCAGGCGCACCGCTTCCGGACGCCCCGCGGCCCACATCAGCGCCGTCTGTCCGAACTTCGTCTCGCGTGCATTGACGTCCGCGCCGCGGCCGAGCAGCAGCTTCATCACCTCCACCTGGCCCAGCCGCGCCGCTGTCATCAGCGGGGTCTCGCCGTTCTCACGCGCCGCATTGGGATTCGCTCGATGATCCAGCAGCAGCCGCACCATCCCGGGACAGCCATTGGTGATCGCCAACGCCAGCGGACCGATATCCAGCCCGTTGGCGAGATCCGGATTCGCACCCGCCTTCAACAGCCGTTCCGCGATCCGGGTGTTGCACCGCATCGCCGACCACCCGAGCGCCGTCGTGCCGTCTTCGTCCCGCGCATCCACATCGGCCTTCGCCGCCAGCAGCGCCTCCACCGCGGACTCGTGATCATCGCGCGCCGCCCCGGGCAACGTGCCCGCGCTGTACGCCAGTCCGGCCACGCTCAACCACACCAGCAGAATCCGCGCTGCCACGGAACTACACCTCCAGCCGGTTCAGCTTGCCCGTGCTGTCGCCCAGCTTCTCTGTCGGCACCCCGGCCTTATCAAGCATCGTCAGGTACAAATTCGTCAACGGAGTGGTGTCGCCCGGGAACCGCAGGTAGCGGCCCCCAACGATCCGTCCCGCCGCGCCCCCCGCGACAATGATCGGAAGGTCGCGCTGGCTGTGCGATGTCGGCACGCTCAAGTCGCTCCCGTACAGGATCAGCGAGTGATCGAGCAGCGATCCCGCGCCTTCTTTGAGCGCGTCGAGCTTCGACAGGAAGTAGGCGAACAGGCGCGACTGGTCCAAGTTGATCTTCGCCAGCGCGTCGAGCTTCTCGCGCTCGAAATTGTGGTGCGAGATCTCGTGGTGCCCCATCGTGATCCCCAGGTGCGGGAAGTTGATTGATGTCGCCTCGCGCGCGTACATGAACGTCCAGACCCGTGTGAGGTCCGCCTGCACCGCCAACGTTTGCAGGTCGAACATCAGCTTCACGTGCTCCGGCCAGGTGTCTGGCGCACCCGAAGGACGCTCGATTGCCGGCAGCCCTGCCGGCCGCTTCCGCGAGGCGACCTCAATCCGCCGCTCCACGTCGCGAATCGATTCGACGTATTCGTCCAGCTTCCGCCGGTCAGCCGGGCCGAGCTGGCGCCTCAGTTCGGCGATCCGCTCGGTCACCGCGTCGAGGCTCGACCGGTCGGACTGGTCGCGCGCGGCTGATGCCACCGGATCGATCCGCCCGCCTTCACCGAACAGACGCTCAAACACGCGCCGAGGATTATGTTCGAACGGCAGTGGGACCGTGGCGCTCTTGAACACCGGTCCCACGTGGTTCGCATTGACGTTGGTCTTCTCGGTACCCAGCTCAAGCGAGGCGAACTGCGTCTCCTTGCCGAGCGCCCGCGCGGCCACCTGGTCCACCGAGATCCCCACGTGGACCTTGCCCTTGGTGGGCTCGACCCCTGTCATGAACGAAGCCAGCGCGCGGTCGTGGAATCCCGCCTTGGTCCGGTCCGGATCCGACGACAGTCCGCTGATCACGACGAACTTCGACCGGTGCGCGGCCAACGGCTCCAGCGCCGGACTCAACTTGTACTCCGCGCCCTCGCCTGATGGACGCCAGCGGTCCTGGTCCACGCCCAACGGGTAGAACACGAATCCCAACCTGCGCACGGGCGCGGCCGCCGTGGTGCGCTCCGCGCGCAATGCCGGTATCATCGCGTCGAGCAGCGGAAGGGCGAAGCTCACCCCCGCGCCCCGAAGGAAAGTCCGGCGGTGCAGATGCTTTTGCGTAACGATCATAGGCACTCCACGATGGCGGTCACCAGGTCCTGGAAACGGTACCGCCCGGCTTCTGTCTTTCGCATGATCTCACGAACCGTGGGCTGATCGCGCGGATCGAGCTCGCGCCCCAGCGCGTAAGTCAGCAGGCGCTCGACGGCCGCATGCACGAACTCATCGCCGCGATCAAGCAGCACCTGTTTCAACCCCGCTGGACCCGTGAACGCAGCGCCGCCCGGCAGAGTCCCTGATGAGTCGATCGGCGCGTCTCCGTCCCGCGTCCGCCAGCGTCCGATCGCGTCGAAATTCTCGAGCGCAAATCCCAGCGGGTCGATGCGCGCGTGGCACCCCGCGCACGCAGGATTCGCCCGGTGCCGCTCCACCATTTCGCGCGCCGTCGCCTTGCGTCCCTGCGCCGGACTCTCATCGAGCGCCGGAACGTTGGCGGGCGGCGGCGGTGGCGGCGAGTTGAGCAGATTGTCAAGGATCCACTTGCCGCGCAGCACCGGCGAGGTCTTGGTGGTGTGGGAGGTGAGCACCAGGATACTGCCGTGCGTCAGCAGTCCGCCGCGCTGCCGGGCCGGCTCGCCCTCGAGCGCGACGCGGCGGAATCCGGGTCCCATCACGCCGGGGATCCCATAATGCCGCGCCAGCCGCTCGTCGAGGAACGTGTAGCCCGCGCCGACCAGGTCCAGCACGCTGCGGTTTTCGCGAATCACGCTTCCCACGAAAAGCCGCGTTTCTGTTTCGAACGCCGCGGCCAGTCCCGCGTCGAACTCCGGGAACAGCATCTTGTCCGGTTCGGCACTCCGCAACGCGCCCAGCCCCAGCCACTGGCTGGCGAAATTATCGAGCAGCGCCGCCGAACGTGAATCCGCCAACATCCGCCGGACCTCGGCCGCCAGCCCCTCTCCCCGCAACCGCCCTCCCGCCGCGGCGTCGAGCAAAGCATCGTCCGGAATGCTGCTCCACAGGAAAAACGAAAGGCGCGTGGCCCGCGCCGCATCAGGATCCAGCTCCAGCCGGAACAGGAAGTCGGGCGCAAGCAGCAGATCCCGCAGTGCCGCCGCCACCGCCGCGTCGAAGCTTCCCTTGGAACGCGCGATCGAGTACGTAGCGAGATAAGGCCGCAAGTCCGCCTCCGTCACCGGTCTGCGGAACGCCCGCCGCGCGAGCGCCGTGAGGATCCGCTTGGCGCAAGCCGTCTCTTCACCGGCCGCCGCCGGCGTGCACACGAAAATCCGCTTGCGGCTGGGAGCATCCGGCGCACCGGCGGCGTTGTACGGACCGGCAATCTCGATCCGCGCCAGCGTCGGCGGACCAGGCTGTCCATCGAACGCCGCCTCGCCGGACGTCATCCCGCGGATCTCGAACAGCTTGACCCGGCGTCCGTCGATCCGGAACTCGATCTTGGGCCGGACCGCCGTGCCCAGCAGATCCAGCGGACCACCGAGCGCCGCGCCTCCTGGTCCGGCGACGTCCAACACCGGACCTTCGCGCTCGGCATACTCATCCGGAAACGCGGCCACCACGGAATGCGCGCCCGCCTTCACCCGCACCCGCGCGCGGAAGAACCGGACCCCTTCGAGCGGCGTCAAGCTCTCCTTTGCCAGGAACGCGCGTAGGTCGTAGTCGCCGTCGTGGGAGAAGTAGTGGTTCACGCGGATGCCGCCGCGGGTACCGAACGGCATGCCCTCGCCTTGCCAGACCGCCTGGGTCCGAGTAGCCGGATAGACTTCGGTTACCGGCGACGGATCGGCGATTCCCACCGCCAGCTCACTAACACGGCGCGCGGTCTTCAGATATCGCTCGAGCAACAGTGGCGACATAGCCAGAGCGTCGGCGATGTTATCGAATCCGGCGGCGAGGCCGTCAGGCGGCAGCTCGGCGGCCAAGGGTAGGTCGATCGCGAGCAGGTCGCGGATGGCGTTGGCGTACTCGGTGCGGTTCAGGCGGCGGATGACGGTCTTGCCCTGGTAGGGTTGACGCCGGGCGGCGGCGTCGAGGTCGGCGGTCAAGTGGCGGGCGAACGCAACCGCTGTGGCCTTGTCCGGTCGCGGCGCTCCCGCCGGAGGCATCTCGCCCGCCCGGACCTTGCGGGCGGCCTTCTCCCAGATTTCGGGCCGTGCGGACGGGTCGGCTGACGGCACGCCTTCGAGGATCAGTCCACCGGACTTCGACGACTGGCTATGGCAGGTGGCGCAGTACTGCTGGACGAACGCGGCGCGGTCCGGTTGGGCCAGCAGGGGAGCGGCGAGGAGGAGGAGTGCGCAACGCGGCACATGCACCAGCATATCTCCAGAGGGCTACCATCCGCAGGCTATGTGACCTGCCCAGAGGGGGGATTGACGAAGATGCGGGCGGAGCGGCATACTGGAGGCGTGGGGACTGCGGTGGCTTCCGCAACCCCACGGACTCCCGCGCGTTAAGCTTTGGAGGCTCAAGCGCGAGTTCGACTCGACCGTTAGCATGGACCGTGATGGTCAGCTTCCAGCCGTTCGGTAAGATCAGGTGGATCACTCGGACTCACCTCCTTGTGCTCCGTAAATTAGGAGCCCGGGCCTCTACCCGGGCTTTCCCTTTGAAGCTCGCGATACCTCGCCAGGAACCGCCATCCTAACTGGGAGCCTCTCCAGTTTGCCATCTGTGCCGTTCGCATGCAACGCAAACTTTTGTAAGATGGAGCCGTGGTTGGCTCTGACCCTTGCGTCCTCTTCGCGGGCGCATTATCCTGCGAGTTTGTGGACATCCCCACCCGCTTCAACCTCACCGCCCACCTCCTCGACCGCCACCTCCATGACGGCCACGCCTCCGACCTGGCGGTGATCTCCGGCGACCAGCACCTTACCTACCAAACCATCACCGCTCTCGTCGACCGGACCGCCAGCGGACTCCGTTCCCTCGGCCTCCTCCCGGAGCAGCGCTGCCTGATCGTCCTCCCCGACTCTCCCGAATTCATCGCCGCCTACCTTGGCGCGATCAAGACCGGCGCCGTCGCCGTCCCCACCAGCACCGCCCTCCGTACCGCCGACTACGCCTACTTCCTCGAAGAAAGCGGTGCGCGCATCGCCATCGTCCACTCCTCCCTGTGGGCCGAATTCGGACCCGCGCTCGCCATCAACCCGGCCACCGCCGTCGTGTGTGGCGATCCCGTGGAAGGCGCGCTCCACTGGGACACCTGGCTCCGCGCCGCGTCCGCCGGGTTCGATCCCGCCCCCACCCACAAGGACGACGCCGCGTTCTGGCTCTGGACCTCCGGCAGCACCGGACGCCCCAAGGCCGCCGTCCACACCCACCAGGATTGGGTCCACTGCTGCGAGTCCTACGCCCGCGGCGTGCTCGGCATCACCGCCGCCGACATCACCTTTTCCTCCTCGAAGCTGTTCCACGCCTACGGCCTTGGCAACGGACTGGTGTTCCCATTCCACGTAGGCGCAACGACGGTCCTCCACGCCGGCCGACCGCAGCCGCGCACGGTCCTCGACACCATCACCGCGCAGCGGCCGACGCTGTTCTTCAGCGTCCCGACCCTCTACGCCGCGATGCTGAACGAGCTGGACCAGGGCTACCCGTGCGCCTTCGATTCCATCCGCTTGGCCGCGTCGGCCGCTGAGCCCCTGCCCGCTGCGATCTACCAGCGCTGGAGGGACCGCACGGGCGTCGAGATCCTGGATGGCATCGGATCCACCGAGGTCCTGCACATCTACCTTTCGGCGCGCGCGGGCCGTGTGCGTCCGGGCAGCACCGGACAGGCAGTGCCCGGCTACGAGTTGCGTATCGTCGACGGCGAAGGAGCCCCCGTCCCGCCCGGCACGATCGGCGATCTGCTGGTGGCCGGTCCCAGCACGGCGCTGTCCTACTGGCACCGCGCCGATTTGACGCGCGACCGCATGCGCGGCCGCTGGTTCTTCACTGGCGACAAGTATTCGATCGACGAAGACGGCTACTACTGGTACGCTGGCCGGTCGGATGACATGTTCCGCGTCTCCGGCCAGTGGCTCTCGCCCGCCGAAGTCGAGGCCGCGTTGATCGAGCATCCGCTGGTTCTCGAAGCCGCGGTGATCGCGCACCAGGAGGAAACGCAACTGCACACGCCCGCGGCATTCGTCGTACTGAAGGACGGAACGGCCGGCACTCCGGAGCTGGTCCGCGAACTGCAAGATTTCGTCAAGTCGCGCATCACGCCCTACAAGTATCCGCGCCGGATCACGTTCCTGCCGGAATTGCCGAAGAGCGCCGCCGGAAAACTCCTGCGGTACAAGCTGCGCGAACTATGAGAGGATGCTCGGACCTGGGAACCCGCGCTGTGCAAGGCCGCCGATGGCCGTCCCTACAAACACTGCGGCGTTTGTCGGGTTCTATCCGCACTATCCGCACTACCGCACCACAGTGGTGCACGCTGTTATTCTCTTGAATATGGCAACCCGCAAAACGGCTGCGGCCAGGTCAGTTCGCCAGAGCGTAACGATTCCAGCGACTCTCGTTTCAGCGGTCCGTCGCACAGCCAAAGAACAGCACGTCACAATGAGCCGTGCGTTGGTAGCGCTGGCCGAACGGGGCGTTCGCGCAGAGGCAGAGGCCAAGGAACAACTAAGGTCTTCATACAATCGCTTCGTCGCAGAGAACGACCCAGTCCGGAAGAAC
>VFZX01000081.1 GCA_016871015.1 Acidobacteriota bacterium
CGGCATCGAAGTGGCGGCCGCCGAACAATTCCTCGACCGGAGCAAGACGGGCCATTCCTCTATCCTCGTCCATCCTGCCGATTTGCACCAGAGCCATCGATACCACCGAACCGCTCATGCACGGCGCGAAAGACGTCGGAAACGGCGGACTCGCTGGCGACATCCAAGTGCCAAAACGAAGCGCTGCCCCCGGCCGCACGAATCTCTTGCGCCAAGGCCTGGCCCGGTTCGTCCAGCACATCGGTGACGGCCACGTGCGCCCCTTCGCGGGCGAGCAGAATGCAGGCAGACCGGCCAATGCCAAGAGCCCCGCCTGTTACGATTGCGACTTTGTCTTTAACTCGATTCATTTATGCTTCGCAGTAAGCACCTAGACTAGGCGCTCACCGGCGCTCCTTCCTTCTCTGGTTCTGGTGGTTGCGGCGGACGCTTGCGCCCTGCCGAAGTGAACATCTCGAACAGATCGATTGGCAGTGGGAAGACGATGGTCGTGTTGTTTTCGCTTCCCACGTCGGAAAGCGTCTGCAGGAAACGCATCTGCATCGCCATCGGGTGTCCTTCGAGCGTGACGGCCGCATCCCGCAGATTCATCGCCGCCTGCCGTTCGCCTTCGGCGTGGATGACCTTGGCGCGCCGCTCGCGCTCACTTTCCGCCTGCCGCGCCATTGCGCGTTTCATGGTTTCCGGCAGATCCACGTGCTTCACCTCGACCATCGATACCTTGATGCCCCAAGGATCGGTTTGGAGGTCGATCACCTCCTGCAGGTGGCGATTGATTCGATCGCGTTCCGAAAGCAACTCGTCGAGTTCGCCCTGGCCGAGGATGCTGCGCAGCGTGGTTTGCGAGAGCTCACTGGTGGCGTAGAGGTAGTTCTCGACTTCAAGAATCGCGCGGTGCGGATCAACAACACGGAAGTACACGACAGCGTTCACCTTCACGGAGACGTTGTCTCTGGTGATCACGTCTTGTGCCGGAACATCGGTTACGTGGGTACGCAGACTCACGCGCTTCATCTCTTCCACCGGCCAGAAGATCATCGTGATGCCAGGGCCTGTTGGCACCGGGATCACGCGGCCCAGCCGGAAAACGACTCCCCGTTCGTACTCCAGGACGATTCGAACACAACTCAAGAAATACAGGGCAACTAAGGCAACAAATGCCCCGAGCATGAGGATTGGCTGGTTGAGGTTCATCTTGATTCGCTCCCTCTAGGCTGTTCTTCGAAACACAGGCCCGATCCTGGCGACCGGTGGCTCACGGAGAGGCTCCACATGCAGAAGGAGCCCATCCCGGCGGAGGATTGCCACCGCCTGGCCGGCCGAAACGGGTTCATCACTGGTTGCCGTCCACAATTCACCGTGCACACGCACGAATCCTTTGAACTGCCCGCCTGCACCGGCAAACTCTCCCTCGACTCTTCCTACGGCGCCCGTTCCTACCTGCTCCATCGCGACCGGTAGGCGCTGAGTGCGGGCGACGCCCGTCATCAGGAACAGCGTGACAGCCACGATTGCGGCGGCCACGGGAATCAGGGCCAAGAGCGACACCCGCATGAAACCCTCCGGCGAGTTGATCAGCATGAGCCCGCCCGTGATCAGGCAGATCAGGCCACCCAGGGTGAGCAACCCGTAGCTGGTGACAAAGACCTCCGCTACGAGCAAGCCCAAGGCGATCACTACGAGCGCGAGTCCAACGAAGTTTGTCGGCAGGATCGCGAGCGAAAAGAAGCCCAGCATGAGGCAGATGACGCCAACAGTTCCGGGAACACCCCACCCTGGCGTGTAGAGCTCAAAAATGATTCCGTATACGCCGAAGATCAACAGGAGGAACGCTAAAGTCGGATTGGCCAGAGCCGCCAGGAAGCGCTGGCCCCACCACATCTGTTTGGTGATCACCTGTGCGTTGGCTATCTGTAGCGTTACTAAGCCGCTCGCAGTTCGGACCTCACGCCCATGCAGTTTCTGAAGGAGTCCGTTAAAATCATCGGCAAGCAGGTCCACCACCTTCTCCTTCAAGGCTTCGTTCGCCGGGACCGATGCGCTCTCCTTAACGGCACGAGCCATCCACTCGGCATTGCGCCCCCGGAGTTCGGCTAGCGAACGCGCCCATGAGACCGTGTCATTCAACACTTTCTGTTCCATCGGCGAAGCTCCACCGGCACCGGGGTCCGGTTTGTCCTTGCCAGCGTCCTTCGGCGCAGGATCGCTCGGTACGCCAGGCAGTCCGCCGACCGGCACCGGATGCGCGGCCCCAATCGTTGTGCCAGGAGCCATCGCCGCGACATGAGCGGCCATGGTGATGAATGTTCCCGCGGAAGCGGCGCGAGCCCCCGCTGGACCGACATAAACGACTACCGGTACCGGACTCTGGAGAATCGCCTTCACCATGTCCCGCGTTGAGTCAACCAACCCACCCGGTGTGTCGAGCACCACAACCACTGCGCTCATGCCTTGCTCGTTCGCCGATCGAATTGCCCCGCTGACGAACTGCTCCGTTACCGGCGTGATCGCTTCATTTCGCAGGTCGATGCGCAGAACGCGGTCCGGCCCGGCCGCAAGGGTGGCGGCCGTGATCAGTAGAAATGGGGCAATGCGTAGGTTCACAACCGCGCCTCTTTCAAGCAATACACTTGCACCTGAATGGCCAACCGGAATCAGGCCGCTTCCAAGCTATCCTTATCCGGACGCTGCTCATCGATCCGCTCTTGGCACCGGATGCAGTTGCCCGGATGTCACGAAAGATCTCGCTAGCCCGCATCGACGTGGTGATGCTCTGCTCCCGATCCAACGCCTGGACCAAGTTGTCGATCGCGTCCCCGTGCGTCTGGATGCGCCTGTGTTCGAGGAATCTCGTGTCTTTCGTGCTCAGATCTCCGGGTTCAACATCAGAGTAGGCTTGATGCAGTTTCGTTGCGATCCTTTGAACAATAAGGCGGGAACCTCGTTCGGCTGAGCGTGGCCCTACCTGCTCTTTTTGCCCACGCCTTTTTCACTTTTGCTGCGAATTCTTGCGCCGCGCGCCTCCGGGACGCGTCATCCCCTTGCAGCGCGAAACTGTGAGAGGCGATCACCTTGTTCCGCTCGACGTCGCGCAACTCCAGGCGGTGCGTCTCATTGCGGCCGAGCTTGTGTTTGTAGAGGATCTCTCCATAGGCGGAGTGCATCTTCGCCAAGCCCGCCTTCAGTTCGGGCTGCTTTTGCTCTTCTATGAAATCGAAGGGCAACTCCGCGGCTTGAAGCGCCTGCTCGACGAACGGCTCCAGACCCTCCATCTTGTCGACGTAGATCGTCTTTCGGTCCTGCGCTCCAACCGGGATCGTCAACGCGAGAGCGAGCATGGCCAACCATGGTTTCTTCATTTCTTGTCTCCTTCTGCGGAATCATCGGCAGGTTCCGGCCAGCTTTCCGTGGGAGTCCGTGACCGGAAGGCAGCCGATGTTGTGGGCGAGCATGCAGCGTGCGGCGTCCTCAAGGGTGCAATCCTCGCGGACTGTTCGCACGGGGTGCGTCATGATGTCGCGGGCTTTCATTGGATGCTCTTGCACCCAGGCTAGTCGAATCGCGGAGAATGTGGAATACTGCGTTTAGGTGAGAGCGACGACGCCAGCCAGGCTCAGGGCCTCAAGAGCAACTGCGTCACCAGAAGTTGCACGGGTTGGTGAACCATCCGAACTTCCGGATCCGGTTCGTCACGGCCCATGCCCACATGTGGGACGGATCGGGCCTTTAGGCCTATCTTCCGTATATTTTTCCCATTGTTGCAACCTCTGGCCCTCCCGGTCCATCTACTGAGAAACGGTTGCCGATAGACTCGCGTCCAAGGGCTCTCGGCATCTCTTCGGGCGACTCGTTCCGCCGAAGATTGTCCCCAGTCCGGGCAGAACCGCCGGGACAGTCCATTCTCGATGAACTCATCCAGGTCTACTCGTGCAGCGCTGTTGGTGCTCGCTTTTTTAATCTCAGCAAGGAGCTTCCCGGCGGACTTGACGCTCGAGCGGGCGCTCGTGCTCGCTGACGAGAATCACCCGGCGCTCCAAGCGGGGACCGCGCAGCGGCAAGCGGCGGTGGCGGGAATCACGACAGCGCGCGCGTATGCGAATCCGGAAGTCTCCGCGCTCGGGGGCGGGCAGTATTACCGGGTGCCGGAGAATGTCGCGGGCCCGGTCAGTTGGTTCGCATTCTCCCAGCCCCTCGAATTGGGGAAATTGCGCCCCACACGGATCCAGTTGGCCGAGCGAGGGCGTGACTCGAGCGACCAAGCGTACGAGGTAACCCGGCTCGGCGTGCTTTCGATGGTCCGGCGGAACTTCTTCGCCGTGCTTCGGAAGAAAGCCGAACTCGAGATCCTGAGCGAGAACCTGCAACTCGTGGAGGAATTCCGTAAGCGAATTCGAGTCCGGGTGGAGGTGGGCGAGGCGGGACGGCTCGAACTGATTCGAGCCGATTCGGAGGTGGCGACAGCCAGAGCTGCTTCCAACTCTTCGCGACTGCAGCAGGTGGTGGCGCTATCACAGCTTCGCGCGGCGATCGGCGCAAGCGTCGAAGGCGATCTCGCGATCTCTGGGCAATTGGATCCAGCCATCGTCCTGCCGCCGCTCGATGAGTTGAGGAAGGAAGTTGCCGGCCGGCATCCGTTGCTCGCTCTCGCCAAGTTCGAAGTTCGCCGGGCCGATGCGCGAGTGGCCTACGAAGTCGCGCAGAAGCGGCCGCAGCCGGCGCTGCGCGTCGAGTATGACCGGCCGCCAGACACGCCCACCTATCGAGCGGGAATCGTCGTTCCGCTTCCGTTGTGGAATAAACGCGAAGGGCAAATCGGCGAGGCGGTGGCGCAGACCCGGCAGGCAGCCGCGCTCGTGCGCGGCCGCGAAATCGAGCTATTGGCGGCACTCGAAAGCGCCTACGGCCGCTACCAACTGGCGACGCAGCAGTTGGCGGCCTATGAAGAGGGGCTGATCCGCGAGGCGGAGGAAGGGTTGCGAGCGGCCGAGACCGCCTACCGGCTCGGCGAGCGCGGCATTCTCGAGGTGCTCGATGCACAGCGTACGTTACGCACTGTCCGGCTGGACCTGCTCAACGCACAGTATGACCGCCAAGCGGCGCTCGTCGATCTCGACGAAGCGCGCGGCGTGGATCCGAGAAGGGGGCAGCAATGAGATGGCCGTTTTGCGTACTCGCGATCATAACGCTCGCGGCTTGCTCGAAGATCAAGCAAGCCGGTCAGGCCGACGCCGCGGCAAAGCCAGCCGCCCCGGCTTCGGACCCGATGGAGATCGTTCCAAACAAGACGCTGCTCGATCGTTTGAAGATTGGTGAGCCGGCCTGGGCCGAGGTCGGAGCCAGCATCACCGTTGCCGCGACGGTCGACGTCGACGATACGCGCATCACCCGGCTCGGTTCGCCCGTGATGGGACGCATTCTCACGGCTCCAGTGCACGAAGGCGAAGACGTGACCAAGGGTCAGGTGCTTGCGACACTCAACAGCACCGGACTTTCCGACGCGCAGCTTTCGTTCCTCAAAGCCGTCTCCCAGCGGCAGTTGGCCGAACGCGCGGTGGAACGCGCCAAACTCCTGGTCGAGGCCGGCGTGATCGGCGCGGCGGAACTCCAGCGCCGCGAGGCGGAGTTGGCGCAAACCCTCGCGGAAATGGCAGCCGCGCGCGATCAGTTGCAACTGCTCGGAATGCCCGTCGAATCAATCGCCGAGTTCGAACGGACCCGCGCACTGAACTCCGTCTCGCGTGTGTATGCCACCATGGACGGCACCGTCCTCGAGCGCAAGGTCACGATTGGCCAAGTGGTGCAACCCGCCGACACGATCTACGAGATCGCCGACCTGTCGAACGTGTGGCTGGTCGCCGACGTGCCCGAGCAAAACGGCGGAAATCTCAGGCCGGGCCAAACGGTAGAGGCCGAGATCGCCGCATTCCCCGGCCGCAAGATGCACGGCAAGCTCTCCTTCGTAAGCCACACGGTGGATCCGAAGACACGAACCGTGCGGGTCCGCATGGACGTTCCGAATCCAGCCAGAAAACTGAAACCAGCGATGCTCGCGACGATGGAACTGAAGGAGCATACCGAGCGAAAGATGCTCGTTCCGAATTCGGCGGTGCTTCGCGAAGGCAACGAAGAGTATATTTTCATCCAGCGGGGCCAGGCGTTCGTGATGCGAAAGGCGAGTCTCGGTGCCGAGTACGGCGGAAGGCGCGTGGTGACGGAAGGCATCAACCCTGGCGACAAAGTCGTCCTCGATGGCGCGTTCCACCTCAACACCGAGCGGAGAATGCGGACGTTGCGAAGCGGGGAAGGTTCCTAGGTGCTGGCGCCGCTGGTTCGCGGCTCGCTCGAACAGCGGGTCGTCGTGGTGGTGGTCGCGCTCATCGCTTTGGCGGCCGGCGCCGACGCGGCACGCAAGCTCGCCGTCGACGCATTTCCGGACGTGACGAACGTTCAGGTGCAGGTGGCGACCGAGGTTCCGGGCCGTACGCCGGAAGAAGTCGAACGGATGGTGACGGTGCCGGTCGAGATCGGCATGACCGGCTTGCCGGGTCTCACGGAAATGCGGTCGCAGAACGAGCCGGGGCTGTCGATCGTCACCCTCGTGTTTTCAGACGACACGCCGGTCTACTTCGCGCGGCAGTTGGTTTCCGAACGCCTGGGCGATGTCCGCGGGCGGCTGCCCGAAGGGATCACTCCCACGCTCGGTCCAGTCTCGTCGGCGTTGAGCGAAGTCTACCAGTACACGATCGAAAGTCCGAACGACGGGAAGCGTCCGCTGACCAAGCAGGAATTGGTCGAGCGGCGGATCGTGCAAGACTGGGTCGCGCGGCCGCTGCTCCGCTCGATTCCCGGCGTTGCCGAGATCAATTCGACGGGCGGCTACGTCAAGCAGTATCAGGTGCTCGTGGATCCGATCAAGATGCGCTACTACCGCGTCACGATTCACGACGTGCATGAGGCGCTCTCGCGCAACAACGCCAACTCGAGCGGCGGACTCCTGCCGCGCGGCCCCGAGATCTTTCTCGTCCGCGGTGTTGGGCTGATTCGGAATCTCGATGACATCCGCTCGATCGTTCTCAAGGAAGTCGGATCGACACCGGTTTATATTCGCGATGTCGCCGAAGTCAAGATCGGTGAGGAGACCCGCTACGGAGCCGTGATCAAGGGCGGATACACGGAAGCCGTGGGCGGCATCATGATGATGATCGCCAGCGGCAACGCGAAGGAAATCGTGCAGCGCATCAAGGATCGGGTGGAGGAGATCAACTCGAAGGGCATGCTGCCCGACGGGTTGCGCATCGTTCCCTACTATGACCGGTCCGAACTGGTGGATGCCGCGCTCGCCACCGTCAGCAAAGTCCTGCTCGAAGGGATCGTGCTCGTCGTGGTGGTGCTGTTCCTGTTCCTCGGTGACCTGCGTTCGAGCCTCATCGTCATCGCCACGCTCCTGCTAACGCCGGGGCTGACGTTCCTGGTCATGAACCGGCTGGGAATGTCGGCGAACCTGATGTCGCTCGGCGGTCTGGCGATCGCGATCGGGCTGATGGTGGACGGATCGGTGGTGGTGGTGGAGAACGTCTTCGCGCAACTGAGCCACAACCGCGACAAGCCGAGGCTGCGCGTGGTGATCGATGCGGTGCTCGAAGTTGGTACTCCAGCCGTGTTCGGAATCTGCATCATCATTCTCGTGTTCCTTCCGTTGATGACTCTCGAGGGCATGGAAGGCAAGATGTTCGCGCCGCTTGCCTACACGATCGCGATCGCTCTGGCGATTTCGCTCGCGATTTCCCTCACCGTGACCCCGGTGCTTTCCTTTCTGATGCTGAAGGCCAGTGGCGAGCACGATACGATCCTGGTCCGGATCCTCAAGCGGCCGTACCTGGCGATGCTCCGGGCGGCGGCGCGAAACGGCAAGACCACCGTCGTTCTCGCCTTGGTGATGTTCGCGGGAACGATGTCGCTGTTTCCCTATCTTGGCACCTCGTTCATTCCGGAGCTGAAGGAAGGCACGATCTCGCCGAACGCCGACCGGGCGCCGAACATCTCGCTCGATGAGTCGATCCAGATGGAGATGGAGATCCATCGTCTGGTCCGGAACCGGCCGGGCGTAGAGCTTGTGGTGTCGCGCCTCGGCCGTGGTGAGTCGCCCGTCGATCCAGCCGGGTACAACGAGGTCGACATGATGACTCAACTGACGCCGCAGGAGCAGCGTAAGGATCTGACTCAGGATCAGATCGCCGAGGATATCCGGCGGTTGATCGCCACGCTGCCTGGCGTCAACCTCGTGATCGCGCAGCCGATCAGCGACCGTGTCGACGAAATGGTGACCGGTGTTCGGGCCGACGTCGCGGTGAAGCTGTTCGGCGACGACCTCGACACGCTGATCGCGAAAGCAAACGAAGTCGTGCGTGCCGCCAACACCGTGCGCGGAACGGCCGATGTGAAGATGGATCGGGTCGCGGGCCAACACAACCTGACTGTCACGATCGATCGAGGCGCCATTGCTCGCCACGGACTCAACGCCTCCGATGTCAACGACTCGATCGAAGCGGCTGTCGGCGGAAAGGCCGCCACCGAAATCTACGAAGGAGAGCGGCGGTTCCAGTGCGTGGTCCGGTATCCGGAGCATCTGCGCAACACCATCGCCGACATCCGGAGCATCCTGCTCACCAGTCCCGACGGAGCACAGGTGACGCTCGGCAGTCTCGCCGAGATCAAGATGATCGAGGGAGCATCGCAGATCAAGCGCGAGATGGCCAAGCGGCGCGTGGTGGTGGGCGTCAATGTGCGTGACCGCGATCTCGGCGGATTCGTGGCGGAGTTGCAACAGAAGGTCGAAAGGCAGGTGAAGCTGCCCTCCGGCTACTACTTCGAGTGGGGTGGACAGTTCGAGAACATGCAGCGCGCCCGCGGACACCTGATCATCATCGTGCCGATCACGATCGGCGCGATCTTCTTCCTGTTGTTTCTGCTGTTCCGCTCGATCCGTTTCGCAATGTTGATCATCTCGGTACTGCCGTTTGCCTCGATCGGCGGCGTGGCGGCGTTGTTCTTCACCGGCGAATACTTGTCCGTACCGGCGTCGGTCGGATTCATTGCACTGTGGGGAATCGCGGTGTTGAACGGCGTCGTTCTCGTGTCGTATATCCGGAGCCTGCGCCAAAGCGGCATGCCGCGCGCAGAGGCGTTGATCGAGGGCGGCCGGTTACGCTTCCGTCCGGTGATGATGACGGCCACTGTAGCGGCTCTCGGGCTGGTGCCATTCCTGTTCGCCACCGGTCCAGGATCGGAGGTGCAGCGGCCGTTGGCAATCGTGGTGATCGGGGGCCTGCTCAGTTCGACCTTATTGACGCTGGTGGTGGTGCCGGTGCTCTATCGATACTTTGACGATCTGCCTGCCGAAGCGGTAGCACCCGAGGAGCCGGGAGCGTTTTGAGCATTGCTACTCGAACTTCTGAGCCTCATCCGGACCTGGCGTTGCATACCGCGGGTCCTTTGCACGGATGAGAAGCTGGCCCCGGTCGAGCCGGACGTCGAGCGGCACCAACGTCAGCCCCTGCTGGTTGATCGTCTGAGCGTCACCTGAAAGATCGCGAGTCTGAATGCCGGCATCCGGCGCCGGCGGGACGTTGGCATTGTAGAAAGCCGTGCACCACCACCGCTTCCTCTTGTCCTGGAACGGTGTCCCGTGGCCGAGGAAGCGGCCCACGAATTTCCGTTCGCTGTAGGGACCGGTGATCGCGTCCGCCACCGCGTAATAGAGATTGTACGAGCCCTTCCGCATCTTGCCGGTCGACCAGCCAGTGCCGAACAGCACGTACTGGCCGTGGATCTTGCGCATCAGGCATCCTTCGTGGCCCATCCTGGCGAATTCACCGGCTGGACCAATGGTCACGGGCGGATGCGCGAAGCCGCTCAGGCCGGTCTTCAACGGTGCGATCTCAGTCGCGCCCCAGATCATCCACCAGGTGCCATCGCTGTCCTCGAACAGGGAGGGGTCGTGGCGGTGCCCGATCGCCGTTCCCATCGGATGCGACCATGGGCCTTTCAGCTCCGGCCCGGCCGTGAGTGCAAAGTTCGAAGACCGGGCCGGCGCCGGTGACGTGTGGACCATCGCCCAGCGTCCATTCATCCAGTGCAGCTCGGGCGCCCAAAGCCGCCATTCCGGTTTCGGTGTGCTTGCGAATTTCGCCTTTTCGGCCGTGGCCCACACGCCCTGCTCCAGCGAGAAGGGCGAGCCGAGCGGCTCCCAGGTAACAAGATCCCGGCTTCGCCACGCCTGCATATACCAGCCGACTTTGCTGTTGGGACCGAGCCCCGTGTTGTAGAGATCTTCGGGCTGGCCCGGCGTCTGCGTGGTGCCCGTGTAGTAGTAGTGGCCGTCCGGAGCCAGAACGATGTACGGATCCCGAACCCATCCATCTTTCACCCAGACCGCGCGATTGTGCCGGTCGAGGGCGCGTTTGACGTCTTGGGCATTCTCCGCGGCAAGAGCAGCCGCGGCTGTGGCGAGGAATTGCCGGCGCTTCATGAACGCGAGCCCATCGGTGCGTAGGCAGGATCCCAGATCCACGGGATCACCTGATTCTGACGGGCCCATTGTTCCCATTGCGCGGCCATCTTCTTGACGCGGCCGGGTTGGGCGGCTGCCAGGTTGTTGAGCTCGGAGCGGTCGGCTTCAATGTCATAGAGCTCCCAGCCTCCCTGCGGATAGACGGCGGTGAGCTTCCACTTGCCGTCTCGAACCGCGCGGCTGCCTTCGTGTTCCCAAAAGATGGGACCGCGGCGCGTGGGCTTGCGCTCGAACGCGGCGGCCATGTTCTCACCGGCGATTCCGGCGGGCGCCTGGGCACCCGCGACATGGGCGAGCGTGGGCAACAGGTCGATGAAGTGCCAGGGGCGGTGGTCGGTGCCGGGTTTGATCTTCACGGGCCAGTGCGCGATGCAGGGAGTCGAGATGCCGCCTTCGTGCGTGTAATGCTTGTAGAGCCGCCACGGCGTGTTGGAGAAGTTCGCCCAGGCGGAGCCGTAGGAATGATAGGTTCCCGGCTGGCCCATCCCGGCGAGCTTGGCCCCAGTATGGAGAACGTTCGTTGGGCCGCTCGAAACGTCGAATCCGTAGGGATCCCATTCGGCGCAAGCTCCATTGTCGGAACAAAACAGGATGAGCGTGTTTTGGAGTTCGCCCTTGGCTTCGAGGTCATCCAAGATGCGGCCGATGCCGGAATCCATCTGTTCCACCATCGCGGCGAACGTGGCCATGCGGCGCGCAAGATCCTTGCGGCGGTCCTCGGGGAGGGTGTCCCATGCGGGATTCTGTTTCGGCGCCCAGCCGTTGGGAGTGGAGACGCGATTCGGTCCAACGACGCTGCGCGGGGTGAGCTTGGCGCTCTTGCCGAGCAGCTTGGTCTGGCGCGCGAAGCGTTGCTCGCGGAGAACGTCCCAGCCCTTCTCATAGACCGGTTGGTATTTGTCGATCAGTTCTTTGGGCGCATGGAGCGGGAAGTGTGGGGCGTTGTAGGCGAGATAAAGGAACCAGGGTTGCGGCTTGGCGCGCGCCTGTCCAATGAAGTCGAGCGCGTGTCCGGTGATCGCATCCGTGGCGTGGAACCTCGCGAAATTGCGCGTGGGGCGGCCAGCCGGCAGGCGCGTGTACTTTGACGAGTCCCAGAAGCTGTCGAATCCGTGAATCATGCCGTAGAACTCGTCGAAGCCGCGGGCGACCGGGCCCGGCTGGCCCAGGTGCCACTTGCCGCACATGAGGGTCGTGTACCCGGCCTGCTTCAGAACAGCGGGGAGAAATGGCGCGTTCTCATCGACGCGGCCGGAGTAGCCAGGAAAGCCTTCGCGGCGCGGATTGCCGGTCATGTTGCCCATGCCGACCTTATGCGGATGCTGTCCGGTCATCACCGCGGCGCGCGATGGGCAACACCGCGCGTTGTTGTAGAGCTGCGTGAAGCGGATCCCGTTGGCAGCAAGACGGTCGAGGTTCGGCGTTGAAATCTCGCCGCCAAAGCAGCCGGGATCGGAAAAGCCAAGGTCGTCGGCCAGGATGAGCAGGATGTTGGGCCGCCTGGCTTGGGCGGAGAGTGCCGGAGCGGCGAGAGTCGAGAGGAGGTGGCGTCTGGTCATGGGGCGGCGAAAGACCGGCTCAGGGTTGCATCCCGATCAAACAATCCCAACCTTGACGTTATGAACCGGCGGCAGCGAGTCGAACAGACACTCCCACCGTTCGCCGCCCTCCCGGTCCATCCACAACTGCCCCGTTGTCGTGCCGAAGTACAACGCCGGATTCTTCAGCCCGTCCATGTCCATCCCATCACGCAGGACCGTGAAGTAGGACTGCTTCTTCGGCAATCCGCCCGCCAGCCGTCCCCACGACGCGCCGCCATTCTCGCTGCGCCATACCGCCGGAGCCGCGCCGGGACACGAGCGCGTGGCGGGATCCAGCGGAAGCACATAAACCACATCGGGATTGTGCGGGTGGACCACAATCGGAAATCCGAAATCCGATGGCAGGCCTTTGGCGATGGACCGCCACGTGTGCCCATAGTCATCGCTACGAAGGACTCCGATGCCGGGGCGCGGCCCGCCGGGCCCGGTCCAATCCGCCCGGCCGCCATGATTCTGCATGTACAGGCGGCCCGGCGCCGCGTCATGCCGGGCGATCTTGTGAACGCACTGCCCGAACTCCGGATACGGATCCGGCGCGAAGCCCGCGCCAACGCCGTTGTTGGCCGCGCGGAAAGTCTCACCGCCATCCTCGCTCAGGTAGTGGCCGCCGGTCGAGATTCCCAGGTGGACACGCTTGCCGTCGCGGATGATCGTATGCATGCACAGTCCGCCGTTGCCCGGCTGCCACTTGCGCGCGTGCTCGTGGTTGCTGATGCCCGCCACCATCTCCCATGTGTCACCGCCGTCACGGCTCTTGAACAGCGAGGCGGGCTCCACGCCGCACAACAGGTCCTTCTTGCCCGCGCCAGCTTCGATCGACCAGATGTTGGCCAGCGCGCGTCCATCGTCCTGAGGGAACGCGGGAGCCGACTTGGTCTCCTTGAAACTCTTGCCCAGGTCGTTTGAGCGCAGCACCTTCATGCCGAAGAACGGATTGCAGCTTCCAGCGTAGATCCGGGGCGTGGCGCCGCGCGTGTCAATGAACGTTGCATAGACGGGAACTCCGGGTCCGGAGGGTCCACGCAACGTGAACGCGCGCCGGGTCTTTGACGCCTCCGCGACGAAGACGCCCTTCTTGGTGCCGATGGTTAAAATCACTCGATCGGGCATTTGTCAGCCTCCTGAAACCGCAGGAAGAACCGTGACGAGGTCTCCGGCCTTGAGCGGTGTGTCAACGCCTTTGAGGTCCCGCACGTTGTCCGAGTTCACGAAAACATTTAAGTGCTTTCGTGTTTTGCCCGTCTCGTCGCAGATGTTGCGGTACAGGGCAGGGTAGCTCCGGCCGATCTCGTTGATCGCATCAAGGACGGTGTGTGCGGTAATCACCAGTTCCGTCCTGCCGCTGCAATACGGGCGAAGAGGGCCAGGGACATGGATCGTGATGGGCGGGGCCGGTTCCACAATCCTTCGCAGGTTACCACCGCGGGGGCGTCCGCACCACCGCTCTCAACCGCCACTCCTCATCGAACAATCCGGCCGCCGCGGCCTCCGGAACCTCCGCTTGCCCGGTCTTCAACACCGCCCAATCACCCAGCTTCGGCATACTGTAGTCGGACTGGTACTCCCGCTCATCGATCGTCAACCCGGAGTTGATCACCACGTATTTCCCCGGCCGCAACGGATTCGGATACACCAGCACGGGCAGGTGATCCGCTCCTGAATAGCTTGCTGCGCCGGCCTGGATCGAGTCCCTGCTCCACTTCACCGGCAGCTTCCCCGCCACCTTCGCGATCCAGCGGTTGCTGCCCGGATCTCCGAACAGCGCCACGTTGTACCGCGCGAAATCGGCATCCGTGACATCCTTGTCATCCTTGATCCGCGGATGCGACCGGTACCAGCGCGCGTACACGCGATCGAACCGGGCGAGAATCCGCATCGCCTGATCGTGAGCCGCCTGATTCCACGGAGTTCCCGTTGGCCGGACCAACAGGAACGGATCCAGAAACGCGTCATCAATCGGACCCTGCAGCGCATGCGACTTTCGCAATCCCGCGGGCTTCCCTTTGGCCATCCGCCACCGGCCCGCCGCCTTTTCCAGGTCCACCGCCGGACCCTTGCCCTTCACTTCTTGCCCGTCAATCCGGATCACTGCCGCACCGTTCACCTCTCGCACCGCCAGCCGGCTGACGTTCTTCGTGGTGATGTCGAACGCCGTCCGCCCGTTCGCCCGCCGCGCGTTCACTTCGGCGCGCTCGTAGTGTTGCTCGAGCCCATCCACCGAAATCCAGTGCGACCGGTTGTAGCGTGCCGTATACGTCACAAACCGCACATGATCCGGTGACACGCGCCCGCGATCGCCGTGCTCCTTCAAGAACCCATCCACGCGCTGGCGCACCAGCGGACTCACGCTGTGCCCCGTGTTCAGCGAGATCAGAAAGACCGACGGCGTGCCTTTCACTCGCAGGAAATCAGGATCGCCCTCGGACACGAAGCCTTCCTTCTCCAACTGGCCCCGCACCCGCAACGATGACTCCAACTGCCCCCGGTGCCTGGTCCCCGGCGGATCCGGCGGAATCGCCGCCACGCCCGTGTCGTTGTCACCGTCGTGGCCCGCGATCGGAAGCGCCTGCGCGTTGAGCGACCAGTCGATAATGTTTTCCCAGATGCGGAGCGTCGCCGCCTGGTGCGGTGGAAACCCGGGCATTGTAGACCGGCGCGGATAGGTTCCCGCGCCGATCTCGGCGGCGGCGAAGAAGCTGGGATGGTGCAGCGCGATGTGCCAGGCGCCCGCGCCTCCGAGCGAGAATCCGCGGAGGATGATCCGCTCCGGGTCGATCTTGTAGCGTTGCTGCACGGCGCGGATCGCCTCGAACACGTCCACTTCACCGGCCCAGTGATTGGCGTTGTTCCAACGCCCGTAACAGTCGATCGTGATCTGTCCCACGTCGGCGGTGACGTAGGTCGGACTCTTGGAACGCTGCGGAAATCCGAAAATGAAATTCGCTTCGCTGAGCGTCTGGTTACGGCCATGGAGCCAGACGTAGAGGCGCACGGGCTTCGATCCATCGTAGGACTCGGGAATCGTCACCCCATACGGCTGCACCGAGCCGTCAAGTGCCGAGTAGTATCCGTGGATCTTGCGGCCCTTGCCCGCCGTCCATGGTGTCTGCCCGGAGGCAAGCTGGCGCGCCCGTTCGATGCCCTGGCCGGCGACCGCCATTGCGTGATCGATGCCTGCCTGCGTGAAGAACGTCTCCGGGAACTCAAGCAGGAACCGGCCCGCCTTCAGATAGACATCCACGTCGGCCACCAGGTGCTCTTCGCCGCGCCTGGCCTTGACCGGCTTCAGCAGCGTTTCCAGCTCATCGGTCATCGCCTTCAACCGCTGCAACTCTTCGGGCTTCGGCTGGATCGGCGGAGCGAACCCCTTCTTCTGTTGTGCGGGCGCGATCCATAGCAGACCGGTCGCGGCGAGGATCCATGCGTGCCGGTTCATAGCCGGATCAGATCCCAGGGCTTGCGCGGCTCGCGGCTCAACAACTGCGATGCTTCCGGTGCGCCATGGAAGTCTTCCTTCTGCGCGTCCCATCGCAGCTTCAGTCCGGTGCTGAGCGCGATATTGCCCAGCAGCGCGACGCTCGTCGAGCGGTGTCCAATTTCGATGTCGGCGTTGGGCGCCTGGCGCGACCGCACGCACTCAACGAAGTTCGCGGCGTGGGCGCGCGTCGGTTCTTCCACGTTCTCCCAGAATCGCTTCACCGGACGCGCGGGCTTGCGGCGCGGAGTCTCCGGCTCCGGGAATACTTCCCATCCGATCCGCTCGGCGAAGATCGTTCCGTCCGTTCCATAGAACGCGATCCCGTTCGGCTGATCCCAGTCCCCACGCGAGTTGTAGTAGCGGTGCCCCGGCGTCCGTCCGCCCATGCCGTGTCCATTGAGATTCGATCCTTCGTACGTCGCGATGAAGCCGTCGTACTCGTAGGTGACGCTGAGGAAATCCGGCACGTCGCCGTCGTGATCGATCACGAACTTCCCGCCCGAGGCCGAAACCACGCGCGGCGCCGAGACTCCCATGATCTGCTGCATTGTGTCGAGACGGTGGTTGCCGTAGTCGGTGATGTAGCCGCCCGAATAATCCTGGAAGTAGCGGAAGGTGCCCAGGAACCGGTTGGGATTGAATGGAACTTTGGGAGCGGGTCCCAGGTACATGTCCCAGTCGAGCCCGGCGGGCGGCTCCTGCACGGGCTTTTTTCCGATCCCGTCCGGCGTTTGGTTTGAGTAGTTCCACACGCGCACGAAGTTCACCTTGCCGATCTCGCCGCCGCGAATCATTTCGCCGATGCGGCGGAAGTGGGGCGCGGATCGGTGCTGCGTACCCACCTGAACGATCCGCTTATGACGCCGCGCCGCATCCACGATCATGCGTCCCTCGCGGATGGTGAGCGACGTCGGCTTCTCGACGTACACATCCTTGCCCGCCTGGCAGGCGAGCACAGCGGCGGTGGCGTGCCAATGATCTGGCGTGGCCACCAGCACCGCGTCCACCTCCTTCAGCTCGAGCAGCTTGCGGAAGTCCTGGAACGATTTCGCACCGGTCCCGGCGAACTCGCGTCCCCGGTCCGCGTTCGTTAAGTAGACGTCGGCAGCCGCGGTGAATGCGCAGTCCGGCGCTGCGCGCATCAGGCGCGCGACGTACATCCCGCGCCCTCCACAGCCGATCAGGCCGAAGTTGACGCGTTCATTGGCGCCCCGTGCCCGTGACGCGGAAAGCGCGGTCACGGCGAGCCCCGACGATCGGATGAAGTTGCGTCGTTCCATAGGATCCTATTGTGGCGGAAACCGGACCTGCGTGGTTACGGGCGCGGGCCGGGCTATCATCGAGTGTGATGATCGACGGATCCTACCTCGACCGCGGATATTCAACGGAAACGGACGCCAAACTCTACGCGGAGTTCTATCCCAACGGCCAACTCAAGCTGTTCCGCTCCGGGCCCCCGGGCGTGGCCGGAAAGTCAATCACGCTGTCGCTCGATCAGGGCCGCGAGTCCGGCCGCGTCGAGACCATGGAGCTGCAATTTGAGCCGCAGCCCGATGAGGTGGATGAGTCCGGCAACACCTTCGTGGAGGAGTTCGATCACTGGGTCCGGCGGTCCATCGAGTCGATTTATGAGTTGACGGAGTTCGTCCGGCGCTGTAGTTTTTGCTCAAAGTCCGCCGCGCAAGTGGAGGTGCTGATCGCGGGTCCAACCGCCTATATCTGCGATGAATGCATCGGGACGTGCAACACGATTCTGGAAGACCGGAAGACGCAGACGTAATTCTTTACCTAAAGCTGACCAGGATCCAGCCCCTTCAGCCGCGCCAGGTCCGCGCGCAGCCCGTTCACGCCTTGGAAATATAGGTTCCCCACGCTGATGAACCGGTAGCCAAGCCGCCACACACGCTCCGCCGCGGCCCCGCCGCCCACTGAGATCCCGGCGGCCCTCCCTCCCGCCGCGGCCTTGGCAGGCAGCTCCGCGACCGCACGCTCGACCTCGGCCGCCGCCGTGTTGCCGATCACCTCGAACGACGCGGACAAGTCCATCGGTCCGGCGAACAGCACGTCCACGCCCTCCACGCGAGCGATCTCTTCAGCATTTTCCAGTCCGGCGCGCGACTCGATCTGGACCACCACCATCACTTCATCATTCGCATGCGGCAGGTAGGAGTCCCAACCGACATCGTTGTAAAAGGTCCACATCGGTGACACTCCCCGCTGCCCTTGCGGTGGATACTTGGCGTACTCCACCGCGCGCCTGGCCTGCTCCGCCGTGTCCACCTGCGGAATCATGACCGCTTGCGCACCGATGTCGAGCGCCTTCTTGATGAGCACCGCGTCCAGCCCCGCCACGCGGATCATCGGCATCACACCGGACTGTCGCACCAGCGCGGGATGGATCTCGATCGCCTCCACTCCATAGCTTGCATGCTCGGTGTCGAACCAGACGAAGTCCGCGCCGGTCGACGAGGTCAACTTGGCGGCCAGTGGATCCACGCCCATGCTGGCGGCACCCCACGCGGTCCCGCCGGCGGCAAGAATCTGCTTCACGCGGTTTGTCATGCGAGCTCCATGAACGCTAGCAACGCGACGAACTCCGCCGTCACGTCGATCGTCTCAATGATATTGGCGGAAACGTTCCACGATCCGTCCCCGTTCTGCAACGCCCCCAGCCCCAAGGCGACACTCTCCGCCAGATCCCGGCGTCCTGCCCACGCAGCGCCCCAACCGAGCTTGCCGCTCTGCGGCGTGGCATGCCGGTCCGGCCCGCAATGTTCGCTCGCGGCCAGGAACGAGCGCGCCAGTCCAAGCCAGTGCGATTCGCCCGTCGCTCCCGCAAGCGCCGCGAGGAACGCCGCGCTGATGCCGTATTGAAAGTACCACTGCCCCGGTTTGGCCGCATTGACAAAGCAACCGGCGGCGTCGGGCTCCTCGAATCGTGTCACCAGTCCGGTGGCGCTCCAACTCGTGTAGAGTCCGCGCGTGAGATCGGGCTGCGCGGCGTACAGGCGGTCGAGCCAGCCTCCGGTGGCTGTCGCCAGCTCATGGCGTCCGCTCCACAAGCACGCGAGCCCGGCCATGCTCGTTGTCATGATCTCCTGTGTGGTCCGCGCTTCGTCCGCAAAGAATCCACCCGTGGACGGATCGTGATAGGACGCGATGAAGCCGGAGAGCTCGCGCGCCAGATCGAACCGCGCCGCCATCACCGCCGCGCAGCAGAGCCAGGCGTGCGGATACGTGCGGTAGGTCTGGAGCCAGGGAACTCCGGCGCCATCCAGATCGCCGCCGGGCAGCAGGTAGCGGTGCTCCACATGGCCGAGTACCGCGCGGGCAAGCCGCGGATGTCCGCTCAACTGGAGCGCGATGGCGGTCTTGTAGCAGGCGCGCAGGTCGCCGCCGCCCCGCGGCGATCCGTCTGCTTGAATCAGCTCAGCCAGCCATGCGGCGCCTCGGCCGGCCAGCTTCCAGGGCCCCTCGATCACAGGCCCATTATCCCATCCCGCGATCTCCCCGTCCTCAACGCCCCGTTAGGTTAGGGCGCGGTGACCTCAACTACCGCTGATCGCTTACTCTCATTCCCCTTCTGATCCACCGAACTGACAGCGTAGCGATAAATGGCACCCGCCTTCACGTTCCGGTCACTAAACGACGCCGCCGCGGATTGCGGGCCCGCAACGGCGAACTCTCCACCGCCAACCGCCCGGTACACCAGGTACCCCGCGGTGTCCGCCTCCAGGCTCCGGTCCCAGGCAAGCTCGACACTGTTGATACCCGGAACCCCGGTAAGTCCCTCCGGGACCGACGGCGGAAACGTGTCCCGCGGCGTCACGGCAAGTTCTCCCGTTATCGCGCTGAGCGCGCCTTTGGGATGCCGCGCCTGCACTGTGTAGACTTGGGGTGTCTCCATCGGAGCGCCCGTGTCGATCCACTCGGAGCCCGCCGCCGTGGCCAGATCCTCGAACTCGCCGCTCGCCCCCTTGCGCCGTACCTGCACCTGGTATCCCGCGGGCACTCTCCACGACAGCCGGACACCTGACGGATGGGACTCGGCGCGGACCTCCGCGGGCCGCTCCACCTCGGGCACCACCTCGACTTCCGTCACGGGCGACCAATCCGACCACTTGCCCTTGAGCGATTGCGTGCGGATCCTGAAGCCTACCTTCTGCCCCGCCAGCCGCGCGACCGGATGGTCAGCCCGTGCTGGTCCCGGATCGAGCATCGCTACATCCACACGCTGATTGCCCGCCATCAGCTCGACCTCCGCGAGCCGCCGGATCCCTACGCCGTCCACCGCCTGCTCGGGAAGCGTGAAGTAGATCTCGAGGTTCGCGCCAGACTGCACCACGCGCAGGTCCGCGATTCGCGCCGGGACGTGCAGCGCGGGCGGCAGCGGATCACCGACATACCCGCACCCGGCGAGCACGATCAGGCCGACGGCTGTTGCTGCGCGCACGGCCTACAGGATGTACCGGCTCAGATCCTGATCCTTGACGATCTCGCTGAGCTGGGTCCGCACATACGCCGCGTCCACGCGGATGGTCTTCTTCTTCAGATCCGGCGCGTCGAACGAGATTTGTTCGAGAACCTTCTCCATGATTGTGTGCAGCCGGCGCGCGCCGATGTTCTCCGTCTCTTTGTTGACGCCCGCCGCCATACGCGCCACTTCCTCAATCGCGTCGTCGGTGAACGTCAGCTTGATGCCCTCGGTCTCGAGCAGCGCTTGATACTGCTTGACCAACGCGTTCTTCGGCTCCTTCAGGATCCGGATGAAGTCCGCCTCCGACAACGGCCGCAGCTCCACCCGGATCGGGAACCGCCCCTGCAGCTCCGGAATCAGGTCGCTCGGCTTGGACACGTGGAAAGCGCCCGCCGCGACAAACAGAATGTGATCCGTGCGCACGAACCCGTATCGCGTGTTGATCGTGGTCCCTTCGACGATCGGCAGGATGTCGCGCTGGACGCCCTCCCGGCTCACATCCGGTCCGTGGCCGCCTTCGCGCCCGGCGATCTTGTCCACCTCGTCCAGGAAGATGATGCCGTTGCGCTCGACGCGGTCGATTGCGATGCGCGTCACCTGGTCCATGTCGATGAGCTTCTGCTCCTCTTCCTGCACCAGGTACTCAAAGGCCTCGGCGACACGCATGCGGCGCTTGCGGCTCCGGCCGGCGAAGAGTTGCGGGATGACATCCTTCAGGTTGACATCCATCTCCTCGACGCCCATGTTGGTGGCGATCTCAAACGTCGGTCCGCGCTCCTTGACGTCGATGTCCACCAGGCGGTCATCGAGCTTGCCCGCGCGGAGCCGCTCCCGCATCTTGTCGCGTGCACGCTCGGGAGTTTCGCCCGCCTCTGGCTGGATCGCCATCAGATCGAGCAGCCGCTCTTCGGCGTTGCGCTCGGCGCGCTCGGCCACTTCGTCCAGCTTCTCTTCGCGCACCATGTCGATGGCGATTTCGACCAGGTCGCGGATCATCGAGTCGACGTCGCGTCCCACGTAGCCGACTTCGGTGAACTTGCTGGCCTCGACTTTCAGGAACGGCGAGTTGGCAAGCCGCGCCAGGCGGCGCGCGATCTCGGTCTTGCCGCACCCGGTAGGACCGATCATGAGGATGTTCTTCGGCATCACCTCGTCGGCCATGTCCGGCTCGAGCCGCTGCCGCCGGATGCGGTTGCGCAACGCGATGGCAACGGCGCGTTTGGCGTCCGCCTGCCCGATCACGTACTTGTCAAGCTGCTCCACGATCTCGCGCGGAGTCAACTCATCGAGCAGCGGCGCGTCGCTTTCCGATTGCGCGGGGAGATAGATGACCATGCGCTAGTTCCCCTCCGGCAAGACCGCTCCCTTGCGGTGGCGGCTCTGTAAAGGTGCGGCAATTCGGGACACTAGCTGAGCTCCTCATAACGGACCGTGCTGTTGGTGAAGATGCAGAGCCGCCCGGCGATCTCCATCGACTTCTCGACGATCTCCCTTGCACCCAGCTCCGTGTTGTTCAACAGCGCCGTCGCCGCCGACCGCGCGTAACCTCCGCCCGAGCCCACCGCCGCCACTGGCTCGTCCGGCTCGATCACGTCGCCGTTGCCGCCGAGGATATAGGTGTTGGCCACGTCCGCGGTGAGCAGCAGGGCCTCGAGGTGCCGCAGGACGCGGTCCGTGCGCCACTCCTTGGCCAGTTCGACCACCGACCGTGGCAGGTTCCCGTTGTGCTGCTCGAGCTTGGCCTCAAACCGCGACAGCAGCGACAGCGCATCCGCGGTCGATCCCGCGAATCCCGCGAGAATCCTGTCTTTATACAAGCGGCGGAGCTTGTTGGCCGAGCCCTTGAGCACTTCTTCGCCCATGGTCACCTGGCCATCGCCCGCCATCACGACTTTGCCGTTCCGGCGCACGCACAGAATGGTGGTGGAACGGATCCTTGGTTTCATTCGGGGAGATCTATTGTTATTGTACCGTCGGCGTCTCGTTCCCGCCCACGGGCTCCAGCCGGATCTCGCCAAATGCCGCCTCATATTGCGAGATGTTCTGGTTCAGGAGGTTCGCCAACGCCTTGGCCTGCTGCGGGCTCAAATAGACGCCCTGGAAATTCGCGATCGTCACCTGGTCGGCCGCAGTCTGGTTGATGGTTCCAAACATCAGGAACAGATCCCACAGGTTGACGCGAACCTGGACGCTGTTGGCGTAGTTTTCGCGATAGTCCTGCGTGTTGACCATCGTGAGGCGCGCCGGCTGGCCGGTGATCTGCATTAGCTCTCTACTCTCCTCGTGGTGTTGTTCCATCGCAGACGCTTGCCGGACCGAAGCGAGTCCATTGCCATGCACATCACGATGTTGCCCGCGTTTCCGGCTTCGACGGGCGCATTCGGATCCTTACGCGATTCGATGCACTCGAGGAAATTCCGGATGTGCTGCCGCGCGGCGGAGTTGAACGAACCCGGCTTGCTGAGCTGCTGTGCCGGCTTCATCTCGATCTCGTTCGACTGCGGGTACAGCGCCCAGCTCTCGCGGCTCACATCGAAGCGCGCCTTGGTTCCGTGGAACTGCTTCATCTGGTCGTTGTAGGCGTTGTATCGCATCGACTTGTAGCCGAGCGTGAACACCGCCAGGTAGTTCTCCGGGTACTCCGCCGTCAGGCACGTGGTCTCCGGCACCTCGACGCCCTGCACGTTGACACGGCCGGCCGATGTGGTGACAGCGGCCGGATACATCGATCCCATGTACCAGTGGATGGCGTCCATGACGTGCGCTGCCTGTCCCACCATGAGCCCGCCTGAATAATCCCAATACCAATACCAGTTGCGGAACCGCGCGGGATCGAATTGCCGCTTGGGCGCCGATCCGAGCCACTGCGTCCAGTCGAGTTTCGAGGCATCGATTTGCGGCGGCCGGGGATCGCCCGTGTAGTTGTACCACCACGAGTTCACCAGGTGGACTTCGCCGAGCGCGCCGGACTCCATCACCTTCTTGCCCTCAAGGAACACGTCGTAGCTGCGGCGTTGCGTGCCCACCTGCACCACCCGCCTGGTCCGGCGCGTGGCCTCGATCATCCGGAAGCCCTCGTCGATGGTGTGTGCCATCGGCTTTTCGACGTAGACGTCCTTGCCCGCCTGCACCGCGTCGATGGTCATCTGGGCATGCCAGTGGTCCGGCGTCGCGACGATGACGGCGTCATAGACCTTGTCCTCAAGGAGCCTCTTGTAGTTGGTGTAGCTCTTGGCTCCGCTGTTGGCGATCTTCAATCCGCCTTCCAGGTTGGGCTGGTAGACGTCGCACACCGCCGCCACTTCCGCTCCGATCTCCTTGAACTCGGCGCCGAGGTACTTCCCGCGGCCTCCGGCACCGATCAGTCCGACCCGGATCTGTTTGTTAGCGCCCAGAATCCGCGAATACGATGCCGCGGTCGCAGCCAGGAAAGATCTTCGCAACATATTTCAGTACTCCTCGGTGACGATTCGACGTCCGCTGATCCGGTAGCGGCCCGAAAGGACGATCCGGATAGCTTCACTATATATCCTATGTTCCTCGGCGAGAATCCGCGCCGAAAGCGATTCGGCGGTGTCCTCCGCCCGTACTGGCACTGCCGCCTGCATCACGATCGGACCGTGATCGAGGTGCTCGTCGACAAAGTGGACCGTGCAGCCGCTCACCCGCACGCCGTACTCAAAGGCCTGATGCTGCGCGTCGAGTCCGGGAAACGCCGGCAGCAGCGATGGGTGGATGTTGAGAATCCGCATCGGAAACGCGCGGATGAAGCCAGGGCTCAGAAGGCGCATGTACCCGGCCAGAACCACCAGTTCCACATCATGGGCGTGCAGCGCCTCGATTACCAGCGCGTCGTAGGCTTCTCGATCGAGCCCTTTCGACGGAATCGCGAGAGCCGGAAGTCCGAGGCTCCGCGCGAGTTCGAGGCCGGGCGCCTGTGGCCGGTTCGAGATCACGACGGCGATCGCGGCGTCGAGCCGTCCCGAAGCGGCGTTCCGCGCGATCGCTTCGAAGTTTGAGCCGCGCCCCGACAGCAGGATCCCGATCCGGCGCATCAAACGTAGACCACGCGCTTCGCCTTGGCGGATTGAGCCACAACCCGGCCGATGCGCCAAGCCGGTTGTCCCGCCGCGCGAAGCAGCGCCTCCGCTTTCGATGCCCTGGCGGCCTGCACCGCGACGATCATGCCGACACCCAGGTTGAAAGTCCGCCGCCAGTCAGCCAGCGGGACACTGCCGATGCCGCGCAGCAACTCGAACACCGCCGGAACGCGCCAGGACGAGCAGTCGATCTCGGCCGCGAGCCCGCCGGGCAGCATGCGCGGTGTGTTCTCCGTGATGCCCCCGCCCGTGATGTGCGCGGCGCCTTTGAGCAGTCCGTTGGAGCGCAACGCCCGCAGTCCGGCCGCGTAGCTGCGGTGGATTTTGAGCAGTTCCTCTCCCACCGTGCTTCCGAGCTCTGGTACGTGCGAATCGACGCCGAATCCCGCCGTCTCGAAAAGCAGCTTGCGAGCGAGCGAATAGCCGTTGGTGTGGAGTCCCGTGGAGGGCATCCCGAGCAGTACGTCACCTTCGCGAATCCGCGCGCCCGTGATGAGTCCGCGGCGCTCCACGGCGCCGACGATGAACCCGGCCAGGTCGTACTCGCCTTCGGCGTAGAGTCCCGGCATCTCCGCGGTCTCACCGCCGATCAGTGCGCAGCCGTTGGCAGCACATCCGCGCGAGATCCCTTCGATCACCTGTGCGGTGACCTTGGCGGAGAGCCTGCCTGTCGCGAAGTAGTCCAGGAAGAACAGCGGATCGGCGCCCTGCACCATGATGTCGTTGACGCAGTGATTCACCAAATCCTCGCCGATCGTGTTGTGGATTCCGGTGA